>NZ_JALQCV010000004.1:0-41719 GCF_024425275.1 Candidatus Phytoplasma australasiaticum subsp. ipomoeae | reverse complement strand
TGAAGATAGAGATCTAACTATTAAAAAGGGAGATCAAATTATTGAAGCTCAAAAACAAAGTAGTGAAGATAGAGTTCTAGTTATTGACAATAGAGATCTAACTATTGAAGCTCAAAAACAAACTATTGAAGATAGAGATCTAACTATTAAAAAGGGAGATCAAATTATTGAAGCTCAAAAACAAAGTAGTGAAGATAGAGTTCTAGTTATTGACAATAGAGATCTAACTATTGAAGCTCAAAAACAAACTATTGAAGATAGAGATCGAACTATCGTGATTTTAACTGAAACTGAAGAAATTAATTTTGAACAAAAAAAATATTTATATAATAAAATAAATAAAATATCTGAACAACAATTAACTTTCTCTAAAAAAATTATTAACTTAATGAAACAATATTTAAAAAATCTTTATTTGATTAATAATCAAATATGGAAATTATTATTCCAACAATATAGTAGAATGTACTTCATAATTATTTTATGCGTAATAAATATTTTATTTTACTTCTTATTAATTAAGAATTTTAAATCATATTAATGATAATAATAAAAAATTCTAAACAAGATTAATGTTAAATTGTTTACTTATTATTCTTTTCTTATACTGTTGAATATCATAAATTTGTTGATTTTTTCAAACATTCTTTCTTCGAAGACGCTAATACACCACGAAATGATGTGAGAAATATGAAACATAAAATAAAATAGAACCTCCGCCGAGGTTCTATTTTTCTTTTTCACCACGAAATTTGTTAGAATTGAACATAAAACAAAATCGAAACCAACCAACTTATAGAAAAAACAAACCAACACAAGTTAGCTAAGATTAATTTAGCAAAAAGTAAAAAATGAACAAAGAAAATTTATATTTATTTTAATGTATTTTCTTTTTATAAATCTTCAAATAAAATTTTTTTTATTTTTATTGTGGTTTCAATATTTATAACAACATAAAAAAACATTTATATTAAAAATATATTAACAAAAAAAGACCCTTCAGAAAGGGTCTTAAAAAAAAATAATAGTTTATTTTAATTTTTATTTTTTAGAATCATCAGGCTTTTTAGAAGAAGAACCTTTTTTTTTAGACTTAAGCGCTTCTTCTTGTAATATTTTTAATGTTTGCGAATCTGATAACATTTGAATAATTTTATTTCGATCTTCTTCAGAATAATTTTCAAGAGTATTGTATAATTCATAATATTGTGATATATCTTTTTTAGTTGTTTTTTCTTGTTTTTCAGAGGAAGCGATTTTTTTACCTTTATCATTTTTTTCGGGAGCGGCTATAACTTGATTAATATTAATTAACAGGAATAATCCTAAAAAACTCATTAAAAATAATGGTAAAAAATATAATTTATTTTTTATTTGCATCATTTTAGCTTATAACTCCTTTTTTTATTGATCCCTCAGTTGAGGTAATTTCGTAGAGTTCGTTTAATTGAGAATAAATTAAATTTTTATATTGTTTTTCGGATCTTTCATATCCTTTTTCTAAATCTTTTTTTAATTTTTCAGCACGATTTAAAATATCTTGGTAGTATTTTTGGTCTGTTTCTAAATTTTTGATTTGAACTTTTATTTTGCCGATTTCGTTAACTATTTCCGAAATTTCATTTTGAAGTTTGTCGATTTTATCTTCGTTAGCTTTCCTATCAATCTTTAATCTATTAACTTCTTGGTGTCTTTCGTCTCGTTGTTTTTCTAGTTTTTGTTGTTGTGGTTTTAAAGATTCTATTTGAGATTGAAGAGAATTTAATTGCGATTGGTATTCATCACATTTATTTTGATATTCGTTAATTTCATCTTTTTTTTCATTTAAATAACCTAAATCCAATCCTCAACTCTTTTTAAGTTTATTAATTTCGTTATCTTTCTGATAAATCAGATGGTAATAAAGTAGGATTAAGAGGTTCAAAAAAGATAATTTTAATTTGTTCTAAACGAGCAGCAGTTGTTTGAATTTTAGGGATTGGTGGTTCTTCCAGAGAACGTTTTGTCCTAGGAGAAGTGGGGATTACTTCAGAAGGTAATGAATCTGATAATGATTCTGGTGAAGACGCTAAGGTTGTTTCTTTTTGATTTTGAAACCAGAAATAACAAAAAACAAGTCCGAAAATGATAAGAAGGAATATAAAAAACCATTTTTTTCGAAAAAATTTGATTTATTCATTGTTAGAATAACCTTTCTTAATAATAGTGATAATTATTATATTTAATTATCACTATTATACAGTTTTATTAATAAAATGATTAAATAAAATAATTATTAATTTGTTAAATTAATGATTTCAGGAATTTTGCCAACTCGTTTTTCTTGTAGGCGTTGTTGAACACGGGCGTAATTCGGATTTTTTTGTTTTAATTGTTCTTTTATAATATTCACGTTATCTCTTTTGTTTTCTAATATTTCTTCTAATTTGGCTTTGTCTTCATATAATTTGTCAGTGTCGGAAACTTTATCTCTTTCTTTTTCTAATTCTTTGGCGATGGTTCCATATTCATCAATCCAAGTTACAAATTATTTTTTTATACTTTCATTTAATTTTTCAGAGTTTTTCCATTCATTCTTTAAATTATCTTGGTTAAGACGAAGTTTATGATCATCTTTTTTTCTTTTCGTAATCTTTGTAGTCGGCATCGAGTTTGTCTAAATCACGGTTAATGTCTTTACTATACATTTCTAAAGCTTCTTTGGTAATCATTTTTGGATGTTCATTGTTTTCGTTAATTGTTTCCATAAACATGTGATATAAACGGTGGCCTTCGCGAAGAACTAAAGTAGTTTTTGACATACCTTGGACGAATTTACATGTAAAAGTAATTGATTTTCTTATAACTTTCAGACCAAATTTAACTGGGGATAAGTCAGTAAATTTATCAAAAGCTTTAAAACCCCATTTAACCACATTTCCTACTGATAATTCGTTCTCTTTTTTCATAAATTAGCGCACGATTATACATTTCTTGATATTTTGATTTTAATTCTTGATATACTGTTTTTTCGAGTTTGATTTCTTCAAGTTTTCCATCGACTTCCTCGATTTCTTTTTGGATTTCAATACGGTGTTCTTCGACTGATTGGATTTGTTTGAATATTGGTTTTTCATCATTTGTTAAAGTTTCAAATCTTTTTTCTAAATCTTTTTTTAATTTTTCAGCATGATTTAACATATCTTGGTAGTATTTTTGGTCTGTTTCTAAATTTTTGATTTGAACTTTGATTTTACCGATTTCACCAACTATTTCTGAAATTTCATCTCGGAGTTTATCGATTTCCGCTTGTAATCTAATTTTATCATCGGGAGAAGCTAATTTTAACTGTTCTTCTTTTTCTTTAATTCCTTTTTCTTTAGTTTCTTTGTCTTTTTCTAATTGGACTAATTTCCTTTTAAGATAGTAATATTTTTATCATTTTGATCTAAATTTTCTTTTATTTCTTTAATTTTAGCTTCATTTTTTTCTAAAGCTTCTTTGATTTTTTCTTTGGCTTTTTGGGTAAGGGCTTTTTGTTCATAAAGGTCTTTTAGTTCTTTTTCATATTTTTCTAATTCTTTTTCCCAATCTTGTTTTAAACCATGGTAATTATTAATAGTTTCTTCTTATTTATTCTTCTTATTTATCAATAGCTTGATCAATTTTATCAATTAATTGGCCATAATAACCATTAATTTTACGGATGGTTTCAGAAATCGCTTTTTGAATATGTGGTCGAGCATAAGCGAGAAAATCATAACCTAAATCTTGATAATAATCGAGAGCTTTCATTAAACCTAACAATCCTTCTTGAAATAAATCTTCTTTAGTTAAAACGCGAGGATAATAGTTAAATGCGAGGATAATAGTTAAATTTTTTCACTATTTTATGAACCAATGGATAATGAAGTCCAATTAATTGAGAACGTACCTGCATATTTTTTTTATTTTTTAAAAAAAGTAAAAATAAAACTTTTCTTTCCATATTATGCCTTTGCCAAAATAAATTAGAAAAGATAAGCATAAAAAAAATCTTTTTTTATTTCTTTTAAAAAACAAAAAAAGATCAACTAAGAAAGTTGATCTTGAACATGATTAACAGATTTATTAATTGTAATACTTTTGGGGTTCAGTGCGATCTTCCCTGGTTATTGGTTCGATATCACGAAATTTAGGCATCTTTGGTAACCATTTTAAGAAGGTAATATATCATTAAACCAATTTTTAATTTTTTTAGGCATTAAATAATTAATTCCGTTTAAAGTGGCACATAAAATTGATAAAGATAATAACAAGCTACTTAAATGATTAGTTTTAGTTTTGTAATTCAAATTAATATTGTTGTTATTTTCAAGTAAAATAAAAATTTTGCTTAACATTTTGATATAAAGTGGTTCATCTGTATCTGTAAAAAAAACATTATTTTGGTTAGTTTTAATTTCAATTCTTTTATAAGAATCTTTATTAAAAAAATTGTTACCTGAATCTTGAATATTTATAGATGTGATATTTTTATTTTGTTCTAATTGAGTTGAAAAATCTTTATAAGATAATTTCGTACCTAAATTTATTTGCATTTCTGCTAAAATAATTTGCATAAACCAAATTATTACGAGCACTAACAAAGTAATGTTAATGGCAAAATTTAACATGTTATAACTAATATTTAAAGTTTTAGCAATTTTTTTTTTAATTTGTTTACACAACAAACAAAATTTTATAAACAGAATATAACCCTTTCTATTTTTGTAATGAAAAATTATTATTTTTTATTTATTTTATAGGAATGATTATCTTGTTAAACGGAAGAATAACTCCGAATTACAATTTAATTATAACATTAATTATTGGTAATAATACTTGTAATAAGATGCTATTTTGTTAATTGATATTGGTTTAATTGTAAATTAATTTCATATTATAACATAATTACTAAAGCTAAAGCATATTTATCAGTATGAGTAATAGATATCATAAATTGATTACTGTATTTATCTATTATATAAGGAGCTCCTGTATTATCATTTAGTATAGACCAATCACAATAATTATTAGTTAAATTACCTTTTTTATAAGTTTTAAAGATGGCTTCTTTTGCGGCCCATCTTCCTGCTAAAAAAAAACTTTTACTTTTTAATGAGGTTATTTTTTTATAAATGTGATGTTCCTGAGTAGATAAAATTCGATGAGATATTGAATTTAATCCGATTTTGACAATTTTATTAATTTCAATTAAATCGATACCAATATTTTTCATTTTTTAATTATTACCTTTTATATTTGATTGTTTGTTTGTTTTAAAATTTTATATAACTCTGATTCTTGAATAATAGTGATATTTAAATGTTTAGCTTTTTCTATTTTTTGTTCACTGTAATTTTTTCCGCAAATTAAATAATTAGTTTTTTTAGATAAATTATGCACTATTAAAGCTCCTAATTTTTCTAAATTTTTAGTTATTTGTGAACGTTTATATTTTGTTAATGTGCCTGTAATAATAATTTTTTTGTTATTAAAGAAATTATTATTAATATTATTGATATTATTTTGTATAGAAAAATTTAATTGATGTTTTTTTAGTTGAATTATTTCGTTAATATTTTTTGCATCATTAAAAAAATTATGTATACTATCTGCGATTTCTGGTCCTATTTCATTTATATTTATTAAATCTTCTATTTTAGATTGTTTTAAATTATCTATATTATAAAATTTATGAGTTAAAATCCGAGCAATTTTGCTACCAACATGTTTTATTCCTAATCCAAATAGAACTCGATCGAAAGGTTTTTGTTTACTACTTTCTATAGCTTCTAAAATATTATTAATTTTTTTAATGCCAAAAAAGGGCAATTTTAGTAATTTTGGTTTATGTTGTTTAAGATTGTATAAATCCGAAATTTTTTGGATAATTTTTTTTTGAAATAAAATTGTTAATGTTTTGGAACCTAAAATATTGATGTCCATAGCTTCTCGAGATGCGAAATGAATTATTTTTTGTAATTGTTGTTCGTTACATTCCTGATTAATACAAAAATAATTAATTCCATTATTGTCTTTGTGTAACAATGTATCACAAGATGGACACTTCGTGATCATTATAAAAGGTTTAACAGATGCATCTCTTTTATGAGTGATTACTTTAATAATTCTAGGAATAATAGAACCTGATTTTACAATAATTACGCTATCATTAATACGAATATCTTTATTTTGTATATAATTGTAATTATGTAATGTTACACGTGATATTGTGCTGCCATCAATAATAATAGGTATTAGATCTGCTACAGGATTAATTATTCCAGTTCTTCCGACATAAAATAAAATATTTTTAATTATAGTTTCGCCGGTAATAGAGTTAAATTTATAAGCAAGAGCATATTTAGGAAATTTATTAGTGTAACCGATTTGCGGATATAAATCAAGTTGATTTATTTTTATAACAATACCATCTACATCATAATTTAAAGATGATTTTAAATCAATATAATGATTGATAAAGTGAGTTAAATCAGACCAAGAATTAATTATATTATAATGCGGATTGACAGAAAAACCTAATTTGTTTAATAATTTTAAAACTTCTTCTTGACTATTAACAATCAAGGATGAATATACAATATTATAAAAAAAAGAAGATAAGTTTCTGGAAGCAACAATATTAGCATTTAATAATCTTACAGTTCCAGAAGCCGCATTACGCGGATTAGCAAAAGTTTTTTTTTGTTCTCTATTGTGTTGTTGATTTAATTTTTGAAAATTTTCATAATTAAAAAAAACCTCCCCTCTTACTTCTAAATTTATTGGTTGTAAAAGTTTTGACGGAATATCTTTAATGTTTTTAATATTATGAGTTACCAATTCTCCTACTAAACCATTACCCCTTGTAGTAGCTTGTGTTAAAATGCCTTGTTCATATTTTAAATTAATAGCTATACCGTCTATCTTTAATTCTGTAATAAAATTACAATGAGGATACTTTTCTTTTATTCTTGTATAAAATTTTTTTACTTTCGCAATATCAAAGGCATTTTCTAATGATAACATAGGTTTACTATGAGTTATTTTAGGTATTTTTTTTTCACTTAAAGAACTGCCTATTTTATCAGTAGGGCTATCTTTTGATTTAAATTGTGGGTATTTATTTTCTAAATATATTAATTCTTGTAATAATGCATCATATTGCTGATCAGTTAAAGAAGATTGGTTTAAATTAAAATACTCGTAATTAGCTTGATTTATTTTTTTAGTTAATTGTTGAATTTTTTTTATAATATTTAACATATTTTTTATCTATTATCCGTATTAAAAATTGTAATTTATTGATTTATTGATATTTTAAATTTTGGGTTATTTTTTAAATGATATTTTAATTTTAAAAAAATATTATATAATATTAAAAAAAATATGCATATTTTAATATATGCATATGCGAAAATATGATTTTAATATTATAGATTTCTATATTTATATTTTACTTTTATACTGTAAAACATGATTACATGAAATAATCAATTAAATGAAGATATTTCTAAGTAATCTTTTTTTGTTTAACAGTGTTTTATATTTATGAAGTCAATTGTCATTTTTTTTATTTAATAAAATTAATTTTTTATTATATATTCTCAGTATCTTTTGTAGAACGTTTATTTTCGGCAATTGACACAAATTCTTCTACAAAAAATTCTTCTGCTTCTTGTCCTGAATGGAAAACTTTTGTTTGAACTAAAGTTTCTTCAGGAATAATATTGTTTAATTCTTCTATAGACTTCAATTTATTATCGGTATAATGATAGATTTTAGTTATTTTTCCTTTATTATCGAACAAAAATCTTTTTTCTATTTGACTAGGATTATTTGCACTATATTTATTCATTGTAACTAAAACATTTTTATCATTATATGTCATAACGTGAAACGGTATGAAAGTTTTAGTTTTTTGGTCATATACATTTAATATTTCAGTCTTTGTTTTATCTTCATTATAGATTGTAATGAATTCTGTTTGATTATTTTCATCTAAAGTAATTATTTTAAAGAGTTTATTATCTCGATATTCTTCTATTTTGTTATAATCATTATTTTGATCATTAAAAAAGATTTTACGTATTAATTCTCCGAATTTGTTAAAATATTCAATATGATCTATTTTTTCTTCGTTATTATTTTTAAAAACTATAACACTTTGAACAGTTTCATCAGTTAACTTTTGCAAAGAAGCATCGAAGTTTTTTGTTTTTGGTCGAAAGAATTTTGTTTGTAATTTTATATTATCTTTTAAAGAGTTTATTACAGGTTGTAATGATATTTTATTTTGATTAATTTTATTATAACTTTCTAATTGTTGATTATTAATTTTTAATTTTTCATTTTCCTCTTGTATTTCTTCATTATGAGCTAATACATTCATAATAAAAAACATTTGGCCTAATAAAATTATACAACTAATAAAAAATAATAATACTTTGTATAATGTGGTGTTTTTTTCGTTATTGGAGTTCATTTGTTTGAGTTTATCTCACTTTCTGATTATTTATATAAATATAATAAAATAAACTTAATTTGCGATAATAAACCATACACAATCCTATACTAAACGATAACAAACCATACACAATCCTAATAGATAAAATGTTTTAAATTTTAAACAAACGCAATCTAATTATAACAAAAAATAATATAATAATAAATATTAGTTATTTTAAAATTTAATTTTTTCAAAAGTATACTAAATGCGATTAAAATGTTTTATGGAGGCAATTATTTCAAATTATATTATTAGTTAAAAAAATTCATTTATGTAGTCATTATATGAATAATTATGTTTAAAATTTTTAAAATAATATTTAATTTATTTTTTATTTATGTCTTAATGCATTATAATTTTAATTATTAGTTAAGTTAGTTATTAAAAAAAATTATTAATAATTTTAAAATTTTTATATTAAATATCTATTTTGTATTAATTTTATATTAATAGGTAATTAAAATTAAATTGATTGATATAATTGAAAATCAAATTATTAAATTTTATTTTGATATAAAAAATAAAATAATTTTTTTTAATTAAAATCGGAACTTATCTAAAAAGAATAATCATAATTAATAATTATTTATAATACTTAAAATCTCAAATCATAAATGATTTTCGACATTTTGATGATTATTATAATTAAATTTTTAAATTATAATTGCCTCATATATAAAAAAAATAAATACAAAATATTTTCTTTTTTTAATAAAAATACAATATTTTTAGCTTAAATTAAGTAGGTATATTGAAAAAACAATGCATTTTTATCGATGCAATAATTTTTAATTATATATAGGTATAAGATAAGAGATTATATTTTAAATTAAGTAGGTATATTGAAAAAACAATGCATTTTTATCGATGCAATAATTTTTAATTATATATAGGTATAAGATAAGAGATTATATTGTCAATAAAAAAATCAAAACATAATTCAAATAAATTGCACGTTTATAATATATTTTAGTAATTGTGATAGTATATTGAAATATAATTAAGAAGATTTTATTTTTGGATAATTTGTTTTATATGTTGGGAAAGATTATTATAATATGAAAAATATAATTAACAAAACAGCCAATTTATTAACGATATTTCGTATTTTTTTAGTTTTTTGTATGCTACCTTTTTTATATTTAAAGTTGCTAAAACACGAAATTGAAATTTTTAAAATTTATTTTAATATTATTTTTTTAGTAGCATCTATAACTGATTATTTAGATGGCTTTATTGCGAGAAAATTTCTTCAAACAACTATTTTTGGAAAATTTTTCGATCCTATAGCGGATAAATTATTAGTCATTATCTCTTCTTTTTATTTACTAATTTTATGTCAAAATAATAATTTATTACATCAAGATAATGAAAAAATTGTTAATTATGTTTTAAGTTTTTTAATCGTGACTATTATAAGAGATTTTATTGTTATGGGTATTAGATTATTAGCTTTTGAAAAAAAGCATATTATGACTCCTTCTTTTGGCGGCAAATTAAAAACTTTTTTAAATTTTATTTCCATTAGTATAATGCTTTTATCTGCTCAATTAGAACGTTTTTGTTTTCAATTATTTCCAAGATATAATTTAAAAATGTATTTTTTTATTAATATTATTTTAATTTTGAATATTTTTATAATTATTGTTTCTGGTATGGATTATATTTTAAAAAATTTTAAATTAATTTATACGAATTTTAATTCTAAAAATTAATTTTTATAGAAAATTATATTTTTGATAATATCGTTAAATTTTATTAAAATGATATATGTAGAGGTGATTGATCAAATGAGTAAAGAAATATTTAAAAAACCTCCTTTAACTCAAACTATCTGTGAAATAGAGAAAATTTTCGGCAAAGGTAGTATTATGCAAATGAACTCCGATAAAGTAGAACCTATAGAATCTATTTCTACTGGTTCTTTAGGATTAGATATAGCTTTATCTATTGGAGGTTTACCTAGAGGTAGAATTGTAGAAATTTTTGGACCCGAAAGCGCTGGTAAAACTACTTTAGCTTTGCATGTAATAGCAGAAGCTCAAAAATCTGGAGGTACGGTTGCTTTTATAGATGCTGAGAATTCTTTAGATATTAATTATGCTAAAACTATAGGAGTAGACTGTAATAAAATGTTAATATCTCAACCTGATTCTGGAGAAGTTGCTTTAAATATTGCTAATTTGTTATTTGAAAAGAATGCTGTTGATCTAGTGGTAGTAGATTCTGTAGCTGCTTTAGCACCTTTAGCTGAATTAAATGGTGATGTCGGTGATTCTTACGTAGGTATACATGCTCGAATGATGAATCAGGCTTTAAGGAAGCAAAGCCATATCGTTTATAAATCTAATGCTATTCTTATTTATATTAATCAGTTAAGAGAAAAGGTAGGAATTACTTTCGGTAATAATGAAGTTACTCCCGGAGGTAAAGGATTAAAATTTTTTACATCTGTTAGATTAGATGTTCGAAAAACATCAGAATTAATTAAAGAGAATGATCAAGTTGTGGGAGTGAAAACTAATGTTCGTATTGTTAAATCTAAAATTTGTTCTCCTTATAAAACCGTTAGTTTTGATATTTTATATGGCAAAGGTATTTCTAAAGTTAGTGAAATTTTAGATTTAGCAGTAAGTTTAAATTTAATTAAAAAAAATGGTATGTGGTATAGTTATAATAATCAACAAATTGGTCAAGGTAGAGAGAAAGCGCGAGAATTTTTACTAAAACATCCAGATCTTGCTCATGAATTAGAATTAACTATTCGTAAAAATTATAATTTAAGCAGTAATAATAAAAAATAAATGTTTAATTGAAATGCCTATTAGGCGTTTTTAATAATTGATTATTTAATTTTTTATTTTTCTTAATAAAAATTTAATATTTTTTAATTATAATTTTTATTTTAGAAAAGATTTTATTTATCATTTCTAGTATATAAATATTTTAAATTAATAAAAAATAAAAAGATTTTTTAAATAATTTAATATTCGGCTTTAGAAAAATATTTATATAAAATTTATTGGTTTCAGATGAGAATAAATAATAAAAAAAGTGTTTTTTGTTTGTTAAATTATTTTAGATTTTAATAAATTTTAAAAAGATAGGAATTAAATTAATATATGGATTTGAAAAAAATAACTTATCAAGGCGCTAATTGGAATAATTTAGATGATGATTTTACGCATCATTTTTATGAACAAAATTTAAGTCAATTTTGGCGCCCAGAAGATATTAGTTTACAAAGTGATTTACACGTTTGGAATACTTTATCTCCTTGGGAACAAAAAACCTATTCACGTAATTTATTAGTTTTAACTTTTTTGGATACTTATCAAGGGGATATTGGTATGCCTGTTTTAGTTAGAGCTTGTTTACCTGAAGAACATCAAAAAAAAGCTACTTTGAGTTTTATGGGAGCTATGGAAAATGCTGTTCATGCTAAAAGTTATTCTAATATTTTTATGACTTTTTTAAATAAAAATGAAATTGATGATTTATTTTGTTGGGGTATGAAACAAAAAAATTTACAGAATATTTTAAATTTAATTATTAATGTTTATGAAATGTTAGATCAAAAAATAGTTGTTAATAAAAATGATTATGTTTATTATAATAGTTATGAATTTCGCGAAATCAAATGGAAAGCTATGGTAGCTTCAGTATTTTTAGAAACTTGGTTATTTTATAGTGGTTTTTATTACCCTCTTTATTTTTATGGACAAGGTAAATTAATGCAAGCCGGAGAAATCATTAATTTGATTATTAGAGATGAAAGTGTTCATGGAGTTTATACTGGAAGATTAGCGAAAAATTTATACTCTACTTTTGATCCAGATCAAAAGAAAAAATTATATAGTTGGTTAGAAAATTTTTTATTTAAGTTATATCAAGAACAAAAAAAATTATCTTTTGAAATTTATCAGGAAATTAATTTAGTTGAAGATGTAAATAAATTTGTTCGTTATAATGCTAATAAAGCTTTATTAAATTTAGGTTTTGAACAATATTTTCCTTATGAAGAGATTAATCCTGTTATTTTAAATGGATTAAATACAGAAACGAAAACAATGGATTATTTCTCTATGAAAGGTAATGGTTATCAAAAAATGAAAACCGAAAGTTTAAAAGACGAAGATTTTATTTTTTAATTTTTTAAAAAATATATTAATGCTTATATTTTATCCAATTATAAAATAAAAAAAGAAGGTTTTTATACCTTCTTTTTTTTATTTCAATTAATTATTTTAGTTAAATTATTTTTTTTCAATATTTTTTAAATTTAATTTGGCAGGGATATCAGGATTCGAACCCGAACTCATGGTTTTGGAGACCATTATGCTACCATTAACATCATATCCCTAAATAAAAATAATTGGTACGGGTGACAGGACTCGAACCTGCAAGCTAAAGCGCTAGAATATGGATAGAAAACCATAATTATTATGCATATGGTTAGCCCCCATCCAAACCGGACAGGCATGTTTCCATGCATCCGGCTTTCCGAATTCAACATAATAAATTTTTTTATTCGTTTAGATTAAAAAAATATTTTTTTATTTAATTTATATTGCGCATTTATAAATTGTTTTATAGAAAACAAAAAATTATCTTTTTAAAAAGTGATAAAAAAATATTTTTATTATTTTTAATCTTTCTGCTTTCCTTCGCCTTGTGAATAGTTTTCCTATTCTCCCTGAGAGGGCATAAAACCTCCGACTACTATGTCAGCTCTGCAACCTTAACTATTTTATAAAAAATAATTTTAGGTTTTCCTAGGTAGCTATAAATTATAGGCTAATGATAAATAGCGGTTGGAGACTTATAATAGACAAAATTAATGATATAATTGAATTTTGTCTTGGTGTAGATAATTTAAAATAAATTTTTTTATTATTAATTGGTAATTATAATTACTTTAGGATCTGGGAGCAATTATATAATTATCTATTTAGGTTTTTGGAATATATCGTTTAACCATCCCTAAAGCTTTAGAACTGCGCCACCATTCTTTGCTCTTCACTTAATTTTATATTTGTTCAACCTTATTTTATCTTATTCTTACATTTAATTTAATTTTTTTAATAATAATTAAAAAAAACGATTTTATTTTTCATTAAATGCTTTATGAATATGCTATTGTCCCTTTTATTCTTTCGAATTCAGGTAAATTCATTGAATTACTTTTATTACCTTAAAAGTGAGGTGCCCATAAAAAATCCTCTTTAATTTACGCCCGAACTAGCGCCCTCCTAAGTCTAGTGCGTCTACCAATTCCGCCACACCCGCAATATGACTATTTTTTATTTTAAAAATTTTTAATTATTTCATTTATATTAAAGACAAAAATTTAGAAAAATTATGGCAGGCCCAGCTGGATTTGAACCAACGCATGACGGAGTCAAAGTCCGTTGCCTTACCGCTTGGCTATGGGCCTTTTATTTATAAAAAAATAAGTTAATTAAACTTTGGGGCGGATGATGGGGATCGAACCCACGAATGTCGGCGCCACAAGCCGATGCGTTAACCATTTCGCCACAACCGCCACAAAAATTATTAAATATTTTAATTTCAAAATATAAAAATTTAATAACATTACATATTATACATGATTATAGATAAAAAAATATATAGAATATTATTTAAATTAAAAAAAATTATTTAAGTATTTAAAAAAATTGTTTTAAAATCAAATTATTGTTTTATTTGTTTAAATTGTTTTTGTTTTTCTATTAATAATGATTTGACAAATATTAAATCTTTGGGATCTATATATAAAGCTTTATTTTTGGAATCATAATAAGAATGAGAAACATTGTAAAAGTTATTACGATTTTCTATAGGCATATTATTTAACATAAATAATTGTATTTCAGCGAAATTTTCCATCCTATCAAAAATTTTTTTTAAACTTTCAGGTATTTGTTTTTTTAAAGCTTCATCAATAAATGTTAGGTCTATATTCTCTAATAAATTTTGAGATAATTTATTATTTGTTTTTGAAGTGTTATTTTTTGATTCTTGCTTAATTGACGAATCTTGATGATAAAATTTTGGTTTGGTTGTAATTTTTAATAATTCTTTTTCTAAATTATTTATTTGTTGTTTAAGCATCTCTTGTTCGAAGTAATTTTTTTGTTGTTGTAATTCTATTTTAGTTTCCATTTTATATTGATTTAATTCAAGACGAAAAGACTGTTCTTTATGTTTGTTTTCATTTTCTTTTCGATTAATTTCTAACATTTTCAATTCTATTAATGTTAAATTTTTATCTTGATATAATTCATTAGGAATTTGGTTTTGTATAGAGAAATTTGGTACTTCTGTTTTTGTATTTAATTCAGATGTTTGATTATCTTTAGTTTTTTCTTCTTGGATGTTGAAAATAAAATGAAAATTTAGCAAAAAAATACGATATATAAATGTTAAAATTTTTCGCAATACTATCTTGATAATTTCTGAAAACATGAAAATACTTAAAAAATATATCCACCAATAGTTTTCAAAAGGAAATCGATTTAACCATTCTTTAATATTCATTATCATATTTATCATCAAATTATTGACACAACCTTCTGTATAATCATTGCCTTTTGACAATGTTATCTCAAATTTAATTTTTATTCATTTCATTGCGAAAATAACAAAGCAAATTTATCGAAAACTTATCATTTGATATAATATTATATTAAAGTTAATTTAAAAAATATTTTCAACTTAAATAACTTTCAGCACTATATAAGATAGTATTTAATTTTTTGATAATCATTGAATAGAAATTTGGTTTTGTTAACTTTTTATTACATTTATTTTCTTTTATTTGATAATTGATTTGTTTATATTATTTTTTATCGATTTCTACTATTACTATTAATAAATAATTCGTTGGAATGATTCAATTTCTTTTGTGTTATTTTTTTTTCTATTTTTATTATTCTATCATTAATATTTTTTATATCTTGATTGAAAATACTTAGAGTAGTAAAGTATTCTTGTAAAACGTTATTAATGGTTGGTTTATTTTTATTTTCTTGACATTTATTTACCCATTTCGCAAAATTTTTTTTTATTGTTGCAATTCTTTGTTTAACTAAAACTGCTTCTTGGTTTAATGAAATTAGAAGAATTGATATTTCATTCGTATTATTTTCATCATTTTGATTATTATTTAGAAGAATTATGATTTTATTCATATGATTTTCGGCATCTTGTATATCTTTTTTTATACTGTTTTCTGTAATTAGCTGTTTTTCAACATTCGGTTTTATTTCTTTAGTTTTCGATAAAAAAGGCCAATCAATATCAAAAAAAGCTTTAATATTATTTAATTTAGAATTGTATAAATTACCTTGTTTATTTATAAATACACCATAAAAATTAATAACAAAAAGATTTAGTAATAATAATATAAACAATTTTTTTATTTGAATTTTTTTAAGCATTTTCGCTCCCTCAATGTTATTATATATAAAAAATGCAAAACATATGTTCTATTTTATTTTAAAATAAGAAACATAAATTTTATATAATATTTTAACATTTTTCCAATAATGTTTCAATATTTTAGGATATTTTGATAAAAAACTGAATATTGTACTTTAATGAAAAATAGAAATACAAAATTAGAGATTATTAATTTATATTTTTTAATCTTATAAAAATATTATTTTTAATTAAAAAAAATGAAAATTTTTTTTCGAAAATCTAAATAAGTTTAAATTTAAAATATTATTTATATTAAATTCCATTTAAGGTTTAAATTTATTTTAAAAATTTTAGATTATTTTTAAAAATAAAAATTTTATTATAATTTGCTAAAAAGAAGTTATATCTGCTTTAATCTCAGTTTGATTTTTTATGTGTTATAATTATTAACACATTTTTTATTTTTAGTTTACCATTTTCTAATTAATCTGATTTTAAAAAAATTATTTAATTAAAGTTTTATTAATCTGTATATTTATATTAAATTTTTTTAATTAAGTTAAACAATAACCTGAGAATTATTTTTATGAAATTGAAAAAAAATTAAAATTTTGAAATTATATTGTTATGATTTTTACTAAATTAATTATTAAATTGAATAATAAATAATAAAAAAAATAAAAGGAGAAAATAATAAATTTCATAAAATGAGCAAAAATGATAAAAAAAATAAAGAAAATTTAGGTGAATATAGTGCTTCTAGTATTGAAATTTTAGAAGGTTTAGAAGCTGTTCGTAAAAAACCAGGAATGTATATTGATTCTGTTACTATGAAAGGAGCATATCATTTAATTTGGGAGATTATAGATAATTCTATAGATGAAGCTTTAGCAGGTTATGCTACAGAAATCATTTTAAAAATTTTTCCAGATAATGTAGTTAGTGTTTCTGATAATGGTAGAGGCATTCCCGTTGATATTCATCCTAAAACTAAAAAATCAGCTGTAGAAACTATTTTAACTACTTTACATGCAGGAGGTAAATTTAAAAATGCTCCTAATTCCAAAAATTATAGTTATTCAGGTGGTCAGCATGGTGTAGGCGCTTCTGTAGTAAACGCTTTATCCACTTGGTTTACAGTGGAAATTTGTTTAAATGGCAAAATATATTATCAGAAATATGAAAAAGGCGTTCCTACTACATCTTTACAAATTATAGGTAACACTAATAAAAGAGGTACTAATATTAAATTTTTACCTGATGAAACTATTTTTCAAGATATAAAAAACACTCCTTATAGTTTAGATGTTTTAAAAAAACGAGTACAACAATTAGCTTTTTTAAATAAAAATGTTAAATTAATTATAGAAGATTTACGCCTTGAACCGCCTCAAATTATTAATTTTTATTCTAAAGGCGGTATTCAAGAATATCTTCAGTATCTAAATGAAAATAAAAAAGTTTTAAATCAACCTTTTTATCAAGAGAGTTCTGAAAATAATATTTTTTTAGAAATAGCTTTCCAATATAATGAAAATTATATTTCTAATATTTATTCTTTTGTAAATAACATACCTACACATGAAGGTGGAACTCATGAAGAAGGTTTTAAAATGGCTTTAAATAGAGTTTTATCTAAATATGCCAAAGATAAAAATTTATTAAAGAAAGATCTTAGTTTCATCGGTGAAGATACTTTAGAAGGTATTACAGCTATTATTGCTTTAAAACATTATGATCCTTTATTCGAAGGCCAAACTAAAGCTAGATTAGGTAATTATGATATGAGACAATTTGTTTCTAAACATTTTGGTATTGCTTTGGAAAGTTATTTATTAGAGAATCCGCAAGAAGCTAAAAAAATTATTGATAAATGTTTATTAGCAGCTAAAGCTAGAGTAGCAGCGAAAAAAGCTCGTGAAATTACACGAAAAAAATCACCCTTAGACACTTTAAGTTTTGCTTCAAAATTAGCTGATTGTCGGACTAAAGATCCGTCTTTAGCGGAATTATATATTGTTGAAGGAGATTCTGCGGGGGGGTCTGCTAAACAAGGGAGAGATTCTTCTTTTCAAGCTATTTTGCCATTGAGAGGTAAAATTATTAACGTTGAAAAAGCTCGATTAAATAAAATTTTAGTTAACAATGAAATTATTTCTTTAATTCAATCTTTTGGTACAGGTTTCGATAAGGAGTTTAATATTTCGAAAGCGCGTTATCATAAAATTATTATTATGACGGATGCTGATGTTGATGGAGCTCATATAAGAACTTTATTATTAACTTTCTTTTTTAGGCAATTTAGACCTTTAATTGAAAATAACTATATTTATTTTGCTCAACCTCCTTTATATAAAGTGCAAAACAATAAAAAAATTTCTTATTTCTATACAGAACAAGATTTAAAAAATTTTATGAGTCGTAAAAATAATTCTCAAAAAATTGTTGTCCAAAGGTACAAAGGGTTAGGAGAAATGAATGCCGAACAACTTTGGGAAACTACTATGGATCCTGCCACTAGAACATTATTGCAAGTGAAATTAGAAGATGCAGTAGAAGCTGATAGAATTTTTACTATGTTAATGGGCGAAGAGGTTAGTAATAGAAAAATTTTTATTCAAGAGAATGCTACTTATGCTGACATAGATATTTAAGATTTTAAATTATAAAATATTATTTTACTTTTAAAGTAAATCTTAATTAATTTAACTCAATTTTTAATAAAAAAGGCGTGAAATATGATATTAAAAAAAACAAAAAAAAATGATAGTTTAAACGAAGAACACTCCTCTTTAGATTCTAAAATTAATTTTAATCGCGTTCAAGTCGTAGATATCAATGAAGAAGTTAAAAAATCTTTTTTAAGTTATGCTATGAGTGTGATCGTAAGAAGAGCTCTTCCTGATATTAGAGATGGTATGAAGCCTGTACAAAGAAGAATTCTTTATATAATGAATGATTTAGGATTATCTAATCAAGAACGTTTTAAGAAGGCTGCAGCTGTAGTTGGTGCTGTTATGGGTCGTTGCCATCCTCACGGAGATAATAGTATTTATGAAGCTATGGTTCGTATGGCACAAGATTTTAATTATCGTTATCCTCTTATTACTGGGCATGGTAATTTCGGTTCTATTGATGGAGATTCAGCAGCAGCTATGCGTTATACAGAAGCTAGAATGTCTAAAATAGCTATAGAATTAATTCGTAATATCGAACAAGAAACTGTTGATTTTATTGATACTTATGATGGTAACGAGAAAGAACCTACAGTTTTACCTGCTTTATTTCCTAATCTTCTAGTGAACGGTTCTACTGGTATCGCTGTAGGTATGGCCACCAATATTCCTCCGCATAATTTTAAAGAAGTTATTAATGCTCTAATTGCTTTTATAAATAATAAAAATATAGAAACTCAAGATTTAATGAAATACTTAAAGGGACCTGATTTTCCTACAGGAGGAGAAATTTTAGGAGCTGAGAATTTAAAAAATATTTATAATACTGGAAAAGGACGTATTTTTATCAGATCTAAAACGCAAATAATTCAAAATGATAAAAATAAAAATTCTATTGTAATTACTGAAATACCTTTTCAAATTAAAAAAAGTAGTTTAATTGAATCTATTGCTTTTTTAGCTAAAGAAAAAATTATAGATGGAATTACAGATTTAAGAGATGAATCTAATCGCCAAGGTATTAAACTTGTTATTGATTTAAAAAGAGATGTTAATCCTCATGTAGTACTCAATAATTTATATAAAAATTCTCAGGTACAAGTCTCTTTTAATTTTAATATGATTGCATTAGTAAAAGGGGTTCCTAAATTAGTTAATTTAAAGCAAATGTTAAAAGAATTTTTTGATTTTCGAATTAATGTTATTCAACGTCAAAAACAATTCGAATTATCTAAAGCTCTTAAAAAACAACATTTAGTAAAAGCTTTGATTATAGCTTTGAATGATATTGATCGAGTAGTTAGATTGATTAAATCTTCATCCAATTCTAAAATGGCACAAATACAATTAATGGAAAAATATCAATTAGATGAACTTCAAAGTAAAGTTATTTTAGAAATGAGTTTACAAAAAATTACTAATTTAGAAATAGAAAAAATTAAACAAGAAGATACAGAATTATCGTTAAAAATTTCAGAATGCCAAAATATTATTAATTCTATATTGTTAAAAGAACAAATTTTAAAACAAGATTTATTAAATTTACAAAAAAATTTCCAAGATGGACGCAGAACCGTTATTAATATGGAAAATCAAGATTTAGATATAGATAAATCTTCATTAATTGAAAAAGAAAAAATTTTAATTACTATTACTCATAAAGGGTATATTAAACGTTTAAATTTAGATACTTATAAAAAACAAAACAAAGGCGGTAAAGGTGTTATAGGTATTACTATGAATCGAGATGATTTTGTAGAACATTTTGCTATAACCTCTACTCATGATTATCAATTGTTTTTCACTAATAAAGGCAAAGTGTACCAAATTAAAGGTTATGAAATAGCTTCTTATTCGCGCCACGCTAAAGGTATTCCGTTAGTAAATTTAATACCTATGGCTAAAGGTGAATTTTTAACTACTTTGACAAGTGTAACAGAATTTAATAAAAATAAAGATTATTTAGTATTAGTGACAAAAAAAGGATTTATCAAAAGAAATCGTATTCAAGAGTATGCTAATATTCGTTCTAATGGCAAAATAGCTTTTGCTTTAAAAAAAGATGATGAAGTATTAGCAGTATTAAAAACTTCTGGTCAACAAGATATTATTTTAGCTAGTTCTGGTGGTAAATCCATTCGTTTAAAAGAAAATTCAATCCGAACAACTAATCGTAAAAGTTCTGGAGTTATTGGTATGCGCATGGATAAAGATGAACAAATTGTAGGAGCAGCTGTTGTTTGTCATCCGGAACAAGATATTTTGGTAGTAACAGAATTTGGTTACGGAAAAAAAACTCAAGCAAGTTTTTATAAACCGCAACAACGAGGAGGTAAGGGTGTTAAAACTTTAAAAATCACTGATAAAAAAGGTCATTTAGTCGCTTTAAAAACCATTTTTCCAAATGAAGAATTAATTTTAATTTCTCAGTGCGGGCAAGTTATTCGTATTGAAGCTAATAAAGTTTCTACTACTAAATCTAAAAACACTGAAGGAAATAGATTATTTAAATTAAAAGATGATGATAAATTACTTAATTTAGTAGTTGTCCAGAAACAAGAAGATGATGATTCAATAGATGAAAAATCTATAATTATTAATTAGATTAAAATTTATCGACTATTGTTTTTTTGATTAAATAATTTTAATATATTTATTAAAATTGATTATTATAAAATGGTTAAAATTATTATATATATTATAAAATTATATAAAATTTCATTTAAATTAACTAACTACTTTACTGATTTATTAATTTGATAATTATTAGTTAATAAAAAATAAATTTATATAACATGAACTCTGATCAATTAATTATGATTTATTAAAAAACTTATTTCATTTAGAAATAACAAAGATATCGGAAATATAATCTTTATGGAAATATATATTGTTCTAGTTATGTAATAATTAATTACGAATATACCATTTAAGCGAAAATACTCTTTTTAAATTGATTTGATAGTAATAATTTTATCTCCCGATTACAAAATGGAATTAAAAATGACATTTATTTATAATAAAATATCTTTAAAATCGGTACAAACTAAATTAGCTGGTATTTTTTTAGCCAAAAAAATTTTATCTACAAATCGATACAAAAATAAAAAGAATATTGTGTTTATTCATGGTTCGATGGGTTTAGGTAAAACTATTTTTGTAAAGGGTTTTGCTCAGGAATTAGGAATTTTAACAATTAACAGTCCTAGTTTTAATTTATTTAAAAGTTATAATTTTAATAATAAAACATTGTTTCATATGGATCTTTTTCGTTTAGAAAATAATAGTAAATTAATTTTTTTATTTGAAGAGGTATTGGAATATTTAGAACTAGGTGATATTATTTTAATAGAATCAACTTATATAAATGATGAAATTGATAAATTATGGGATTTTAAAGTTGAAATTAAATTTTTAAAAGATAATAGTAGAGGTATTTTAATAAAACAAAAAAATGTTAAATATTAATAAAAAAGGTTTTGATAAAACAAAGATATACAATAATTCGTTATTTTTTAATAAAAATATTTTAATTATAGATACTTCAACAGATATGCAAATAGTGATTTTAACATATGAGCAAAATATTATTGATATATGCTTTAATGTTAAATCTAAAAGTTTTGTATCTTGTATGATGCCTTTGATTAATAAAATTTTAAAAGCAAATTCTGTAGATTTATTTAAAATAAAAAAAATTATAGTAGGTTGTGGTCCTGGTTCTTATACTGGTACTAAAATAGGCGTTTTAACAGCCAAATTATTATCTTTAGAATTAAATATTCCTTTGTTTAAAATTAGCAGTTTATTATTACTTTCTAGCGGTTTTGAAAAAAATCCTTTAACTCCTAAAATAAAAATTAATGAGGATTATTTTTACGCAATTAGCTATCAACACAACAAAATTATTTTAGCAGAATCAAGATATTCTACGGATTTGCTAGTTAATTATCCTAATCATATTTTATTAAATTCTTTAAATTATAAAATTGCTTTGAATAAATTATTTAATTATTTAAATATCGTTGATAATCCTCACGAATTATTGCCTAATTATTATTGTTCTAATTGGGAGGATTAAAGTAAGTTCATAATTCGCTATTTATATATGATATTTTATATATATAAATTAATTGTATCTAACACATATAATAGAATTATGTAATAACTTTGATCTCTTTAAAAGCAACCACAAAAGGTTTAAACTAATAGCTGTTAGGTTCAAAAGAAAAGTGAAATTTATATTAGTTGTTAGTTTAATTCTAGAATGGGAATATTTTAAAAAAAACCTGATCATGACAAAAGGTAATAACCTTTACATGGCCACAGAGTTTCAATATCTTATAATAATGTTTTAATTAAAATTTTAATAGAATATAAAATATTTATATTAATTTATCGGACGCCAAAGAGGCCTAAATTTCGTGCTATTTAACCAATAGCCAGGGCCGATAAACCTTGAAAGGAGATGGTCGGTTTAGTAAACGAAAGAATACTGAATTATAGCAGACCATAAAAAGCGGGTTGCGACGAAAGCAAATTAGTCAAGATGACTCCGCCACCTAACAATTCGATGGATAAGCCTGAAAGGGCCTAAGAAGCTAAGAAGATGTAATATTAAACCTGACTTGTAAATTACTGTAATCGATCAGTCCAGAGTCCATCAATAATATTATCACGAATTGGATGGTTTATCTATAGAAAACCTGGAATCTCACCACCAAAATAATAGTGGTTACTTCACCTAAGGAATCAAGGTCGATATTTAGAGTAACTTGGAGAATCCTAAAAGTCAGTTCTTAACAGGAGCAGTATAAGAAGTAAAATTCTTATGGCCCAAGGATAAAGCGACTTTTTAGTAGTCGGAAGAACTAAAACTTTGTTTGGAATAACAAAGATAATCGCCCTCCCGAGAAGAAGGTTAACCACCTTTATAGGGCGAAAGAAGTCAGTAATTTGCTGTTAATAATACAACAACTAACTAGTGGCAACACCAAGTTAGCCTTATAAAAAGGACAAATTATGGCAAGCCGGATGCTGGGAAACTTGCTTGTCCGGTTTGGACGGGGGCTGATTGTAAATAAAACAGCAAAGATAAATCGCTGAATAAAACGCAATTAATCTATCCGTATTGTAAAATAATATTTTTATATTAAGTTTAATTGTTATTTTTGTTTTATTTCTCAATAAAATTAATTAAAGTATAAAATTAAATATTCTAAATTTTTTTATTTAATTAAAAAAATATTTTTTAAATAAAAAATCAATTAAATTTCTCATTGTTTTTAAAAAAATATATATTTAAAATATGAAATTATTTTTTTAATTTACAATGAGATTAACTATTTATTTAATATTGATCAATAAATAGAAAAAATATAATAAATATAAAAAAAGGTTTTCTAATTATGATTATTTTATCTATTGAAACTAGTTGTGATGAAACTAGTATCGCTATTACTCAAGATGGAAAAAAAGTATTAGCAAATGAAACTTGTTCGCAAATTAAATGTCATCAAAAATATGGTGGTGTAGTTCCTGAAATAGCTTCTAGAAAACATTTAGAAGTGATAACATATCTTTTACAAAAAACTTTTGTTGAAGCAAAAATAAACCCTAAAAATATAGATTTAGTAGCAGTAACTCAAGGTCCAGGATTAATAGGATCGTTATTATTGGGTGTTAGTGCTGCCAATACTTGGTCTTATATTTATAAAAAACCTTTAATGGGAGTAAATCATTTAATGGGTCATATTTACTCTGTTCAAATAGAACATGAGATAGAATTTCCTGCTTTAGCTCTAATTGTTTCAGGAGGACATACAGAATTAATTTATTTAAATAATCATTTTGATATACAGAAATTAGGAGCTACTTTAGATGATGCTGTTGGTGAAGTTTATGATAAAGTTGCTAAAAATTTAAATTTAAATTATCCTGGTGGTCCTATTATAGAAAAACTCGCTCTTAAAGGCGAATCTGTTTTTAAATTAACATTACCTTATATTAAAAATAATAATTTGGATTTTAGTTTTTCAGGATTAAAAAGTCAAATTATTAATTTAATCAATCAAAATAGTCTTAATATGTCTAACAAATTTATTTATGATATATGCGCTTCTTTTCAAAAAGTAGTTATTGAGGTTTTATTAATTAAAATAAAAAGAGCTTTAAAAAAATTTCCTACTAAAAACTTAATTTTAGTAGGAGGTGTAGCTTCTAATGCTAGTTTAAAAAAGAGATTTTTTCAAGAATTTCCTGATTTAAGATTATTAATTCCAAGTGTAAAGTTTTGTACAGATCAAGCTGCCATGATTGGCATTGCAGCTTATTATCAATACAAATTCAAAAAGCCTAAAGAATTGTATAGTTATAATTTAACAGGATTAGCTGATTTAAATTCTTTTTTTTAATAACTTTTTAAATAATATTTGTAATTATTAAAATTAAACTTTAAAAAAAATATTTAGGAATATATTTATATTTTTGGATAGGTTCATAGTATGCAATCCATTCGTGATTATAATTTGTGACTATAAAAGGTTCTGTGGTGATAATTTGTCTTTGATCTAAATACACACCGTTTTTAATTAATCTTATCAAATAATCATTTAAAATAATTTTTTGATAATTTTTAAATAAAATTTTAATATCTATTAAATTAGATAAAGAAATTTGATTCATTAAAGTAGCTTTTTGTAGATCATATATACCAATTCTAGTTCTTTTTAATTCTTTTAGTGCACCATAAGTATTCATTTTTTCACCAATATCTCGAAATACGGATAGATTAATTGCGTTTTATTCAGCGATTTATCTTTGCTGTTTTATTTACAATCAGCCCCCGTCCAAACCGGACAAGCAAGTTTCCCAGCATCCGGCTTTCCATAATTTACTCTCTTGCGAGAACTAATTTCCCCTCACGGTTGATTAGCTATTTATTCTTATTGTTCTTATTCTTTCTGATATCGTGTATTTGTTGATTGGTTACCTTTCGGTGACAATCTTCACACAATACCTTTGTTCTTTTATTCATGATACTTTGGTGGTGCGCATTGCGGACCGTACCAATGTGATGAATTTGTAGTTGAGTTGTTTTATCGCAGTGCTCACAACGTTCCGCCTTTAGACGGTCAGTTAAATGCGTGCGCCCATGGAATATAAATCTATTAATGGTAATATCGGGATTTCCCTTATAATTACGCATTGTCTTAATTTTGTTCCAAGAGTAAACCTCCCATGGTTCATATTGGGTTCTTCCTTTATTAAGATAAGAAATACCCCAGGTTGAACCAATTTTACATTTCTTTCGAACTTTGGCAATTGACGTTTTCCGTTTCCTTGCCAGTGTTTTCAAACAGCTATATTCCGCTAGATAATTTAAATGGGTTAAGACCCCCGAGATTGTTAGCTAAACAAAAGTATTGGATAATTCCTCTAACTATTGTTTGATAAGTTCGGATTATTTCTAACTCGTCTCTATCTGCTAATGTTTCATCGTGTCTCACCTTTCCCCTTTTTAACCAATTATATTCCTCTCCATATTCTTTAGCTTTCGCCTTGGGAATTTGGATCTGAACTTTGCCGTTTAAGGAATTCTTGGTGGCCTTCTCTTGGCGAGTTTTATTAGTAGGGTTGACCTTTACCATGTAGGATAGAAATCTAGTTCCTTTACTGGCTTTCACAATTTTTGACTTATCCTTACTAATCGTAAGGTTTAGGTCTTGCTCTAACCACTGTGTTACTTGATTTTTGATGTTATACGCCTCATTATATTCTCCCTTAACGCCAATGATAAAGTCATCAGCATAGCGGATATATTCAACTCTTGGTTTTGGATTCAGGTTGATGTGTCTGTCAATCCCTAAATTATGGTGCTGGTTTCTAAGCCATGCTTTCTTATATTCTGG
Organism: Candidatus Phytoplasma australasiaticum subsp. ipomoeae; assembly: GCF_024425275.1. Classification (NCBI taxonomy): domain Bacteria; kingdom Bacillati; phylum Mycoplasmatota; class Mollicutes; order Acholeplasmatales; family Acholeplasmataceae; genus Candidatus Phytoplasma; species Candidatus Phytoplasma australasiaticum. Next base: position 15,197 of record NZ_JALQCV010000004.1, on the reverse strand, counting down.
GTTACTCTTCTTAATTGGTTTTCCTACTTTAATCAGTTCCTCCATTTTCAGGTCAATGTAATGTAAATAGACATTCGCCAACAAAGGAGAAATAATTCCTCCTTGAGGAGAGCCTGATAAAGATTCATATTTGATCCCATCTTTCATAAAGCCCGCTTTTAACCATTTGTTAATGGTTGAGAGTGTTTTATTCTTTTTGATGAACTGATTTAAGGTTCTCATCAGAATCTCATGATTAATGGTATCAAAGTAACCTTCTAAGTCAATTTTGACAAGGTAATCAATTCCTTGAAATCTTGGTTTGACGCGTTTGATAGCGTCATGACATGATTTTTTGGTTCTAAATCCAAAGCTCCATTCTGAGAAGATATTTTCAAAATAAGGAGTTAAGAGTTGTTCCAGGCATTTTTGCATCAATCTATCTTTGATAGTCGGTATGCCCAAAGGTCGGGTTTTTTTATTATCTTTAAGAATGAGAACTCTTTTAACTGGTTTCGGATGATAACCATTGTTGACGTATTCCTGATGGTATCTTTTTAATCTTACTAGATTAATCCCATCGATGGTTTTATTGTCGATTCCGGGGGTATCCGCCCCTTTGTTAGCCGCAATTTTATTAAATGCTGTTAACGTGTTGTAAAAGTTATTCATTCCCTGCTGGAGTTCTCTTTTTAAAGAGTAGCTGTTTGATGAACAATATTGAATTTTATTCAATGTTCGTAAAAGTTTAGCTTCTGGTGAAACTGTCGTTGACATAATATATCAACTCCTTTCCTAACACCATTGAATAACTAGTAAATTACTTTCTTCCTTCGCCCTATAAGGGTGATTAACCCTCTTCTTGGTAAGTCGATTAACTAAATTATTCCGAATCTAGGTTTACGCTTACGACTACTAAAAAGATGCTTTATCCTTGACCATCCAGACTTTTATTTCCGGATTCGTAAATTTAATTACTTAGTTTTAGGATTCTCCAAGTTACGCTAAATTTCTACCTTAATTCTTTAGGGGAAGTTTCCTCGTTAAGAGGCTGATTCCAGGTTTCTTTTCTTTGATAAACTACTCAATACGTTTAATTTATATTAGCAGACTCTGGACTGTCCGTTTCAGCAACTTCCGAAACAGGTTTTAGGATTACATCAATTTTCCTTCTTAGGCCATTGCAGGCTTCTCCATCGAATTATTTGGTGGCGGAGTCATCTTGACTAATTTGCTTTCATCGCAACCCGCTTTTATGGTCTGCTGTAATCCGTCATTCTTTCGTTTGACTGACCGACCATCTCCTTTCAGGGTTTATCGGCCCTGGCTATTGGTTAAATAGCACGAAATTTAGGCCTCTTTGGCGCCCTTAAACTTCTAATGTAAGTTCCTTTAGATACATCTACTTGAAATTTCGCCTCTTGTTTGTGCGGATTATATGAAATTAATTTTAAATTTGAAATTGTTACTTTTCTAGGTGGAATATCAATATGTTTTTGTTTTCTAGCTAAATTATACATTTTTTGACCTTTAATTTTAATAGCAGAAAACATTGGGGGAGTTTGCCAATATTGTTTATTATTAAAATAATCAAAATTTTTTTTTACAATATTTTCTGGTAAAATTATTTCTTTTTTATCAATTAATTCTCCATAAATATCTAATGTATCATAATTTTTATTAAATAAAGCAGTTCCTTGATATTGCTTATTTAAATCATTAAATAAAAATGCTAATTTTGTTGCTTTATTAATATAGGGATAGATTATTTGCGTTTCCATATCAGAATTTATCCTTCTGATATTTATTACAAACAGCCTCCCTCTAAACCGGACGAGCAAGTTTCCCAGCATCCGGCTTGCCATAATTTGTCCTTTTTATAAGGCTAACTTGGTGTTGCCACTAGTTAGTTGTTGTATTATTAACAGCAAATTACTGACTTCTTTCGCCCTATAAAGGTGGTTAACCTTCTTCTCGGGAGGGCGATTATCTTTGTTATTCCAAACAAAGTTTTAGTTCTTCCGACTACTAAAAAGTCGCTTTATCCTTGGGCCATAAGAATTTTACTTCTTATACTGCTCCTGTTAAGAACTGACTTTTAGGATTCTCCAAGTTACTCTAAATATCGACCTTGATTCCTTAGGTGAAGTAACCACTATTATTTTGGTGGTGAGATTCCAGGTTTTCTATAGATAAACCATCCAATTCGTGATAATATTATTGATGGACTCTGGACTGATCGGTTACAGTAGTTTACAAGTCAGGTTTAATATTACATCTTCTTAGCTTCTTAGGCCCTTTCAGGCTTATCCTTAGAATCATTCGGTGGCGGTATCTTATTGACTAACTACTTCATCGCAATCCGCTTTTAAGAACTGCTGTAATTCTTTATTGTTTCCTTTAAAGAACCGTTCTTATCCTGTCAGTGTTTATCGCACTGGTGATTGGTTAAATCACACGATATTTAGGCATCTTTGGCGCCCTATCACAATTAACAAACCTTCTGCTAAAGGATCTAAAGTACCTGTGTGACCCGCTTTTTCTAAATTTAATTTTTTTTTGATAAATTTAACAACATCATGTGATGAAATACCAGAAATTTTATTTATTAAAAAAAATCCATTCATTTTTTATGGACCATTTACTTTCTTTTTTATTTATATTTTCAGAATTTTTTATCAAGTAATTAAAATTATAAATATTGACTTTTTTATTTTAAATGATTAAATCATTTTATAATATTATTAATCATCTATATTATTTGTTAAAAAATTTAATAATTCTGTTAAAGATAAATAACCTACATTTTTTTTTATTAATTTCCCGTTTTTGTATAGCATTAAACTAGGATAACTTGTAATATTATATTTCTTAGCTAATTCATAATTCTCATATCCATTAATTTTGATAATTTCGATATCTGGTTTTTCTTTTTTTATTTGTTCTAAATGAGGCATTAATTTTTGACATGGAGGACAATTTGTTAAAAAAAAATCAATTAATAATAATTTATGTTTATTTTTAATGATTAATGTATCTAAATTTTCTATAGAATTTTTCATTATTTATTCCTTTAAAATCCTTTTCTTTATATTTTTTAATATAATAAATATTATTATTAAGTAAAGATAATAACTTTTTTATTTTTTTAATTTTTTTATGTAAATTAATTATTAATTTTAAAATTAATTTACGCTTATATATTATAATGATTTAAAGGAAATTAATATTTTATTAAATATAATTATAAATTTACGTTTTGTATGTATTATTAAAAATTTATTTTAACTATGTAATTTTACAGAATTTTTTTTGGTATAAAAAAATTTAATTTAATCAAAAAAACTCGGAATTATTAATTTTTTTGATAAAATTTAATATGTATTGATCTTTATTATTAAAATAATATATGTTAAAATATTTTTTTAATATATGAATCTTTTTATAATTGAATTATAATTATTAGATAAAAAGGTTTTTTAATATATTAAATAATTTAATTATATTCATATATTTAAATAAGTTTTATAATATTATTTTTATATAATTATATAAATAAATTCAAAAAAGTTTTTATCTTTATTATTTTGGTTTTTTAAAAAAGTGATTTGCTAGGTGATGAATAATGAAAAGTGAATATATAAACAATGATTTTGTGAAATACCATTTCGAGATCAATCCTCAAGAGTTTGAATTTTTTTTACAGAAATCTTTTGATAGTGTTAAAAATGATATTAAAATTAAGGGGTTTCGCAAGGGTTTTGTAACTAGATTATTATGTGAAAAACATTTTGGTGAAAGATTTTTATATCAAAAAGCTATTACATTTTTAATTGATAATAAAATAAATGAAATTTTAGCCAAAGATAAAAAAAAAATTATGGGTCAACCTGAATTAGTTGATTTTGATTTAAATAAAATAGAACGAGATCATAATTTTAATTTAATAATTAAATTTGCTTTAAAACCAAAAATTGAGTTATGTGATTATAAATCTATTAATGTAAATAAAGATCAAGGTGTTATAGTAACTGAAGAAGAAATAGATAAATCTATTCGAAATTGGTTAAATATGGCATTTAAAGAACAAGGCTTTAAAATAGATAATAAATATTGTCAATATTTTTTTGATTTAGAAATAAGAAATAAAAATATTATTTTATTTAATGAAAATGATATTTGTTTGTATGGTTCTGATCAGCAATTCGATAACATTATTAATTATTTATCTTCTCATATAATAGGCATGAAAGAGAAAGAAACTCGCAATTTAAAAATTAAATTTCCTGATACATTTGCAAATTTAAAGTTATCTGGTCATAATTTAAAAATTAAAGTTTTTTTAAACAGAATTAACGTTATATCTGATATTGATTTAAATAATGATTTAATTAATCAATTAAATTTATCTGAAAATTTTCCTGATATTAAAAATTTAAGAGATTATTTTAGAACACAATTGCAATTTAATAAAAAAGAAGTTTTGAAAAAAAAAGAAATACAAAATATTTTGGAGTATTTATTAAAAAATTCGATTATAAATATACCTCAATATTTATTACAAAACTACATTTCAACAACCGAAAAACAAATATGTGAACAGTTAAAAAATAAAGATCCTCACTTAAAAGAATATTTACAGCAAAATAACTTGTCAGAAACAGATTTTAAAAAACAAATGTCTGAAGAAACGATTAAAAAATTAAAAATAGAATTTTTGTTGGAAGAAATCGCTATTAAAGAAAATATTCGGATTTTAGATAATGAAATTCAAGATTTTTATCAAAAATTATTTCGTAGTTCTAATATGCAAAATTTAGAAGATTTTCAAAAAAAATATAATATAGATTATATTAAGACAACTTTATTACAAAATAAAGTTATAGATTTTTTATGGAATAATTGTTCTGTTAATAAAAATTCTTAACATAATTATTATGTAAATGATTATTTTGAATATTTAAATTATTTTTTTATATTAATATTAAATATTAATAAATTCTTATTATAATAGTTTAATTTTATTTTCAAAAGAGAGGCAAGTAATGAATAAAAAAATTAAATTAACTCAAATCGAAGATGATCATAAATTCGAATATATTGATGGTGTTGAGGTTCCTTTCGAGTTACCTGCAATTATTGTGCGTGATGTGATACCTATTCCCAACAATGATTTTAGAATAGAGATAGGGCGTGATTTCTCAATCAATGCTTTAAAATATGCGGAAAAAACTAAATTTCCTTATGTAGTTATTTTGCCTCAAAAAATATTTGCTTTAGAAGATCCTGAAATAGTAGATATTGCAGAATATGGGGTTTTAGCTCGAATTGTGGCTTCTGTTAAAATTCTTAACAGTTCTATTTATAAAGTTAAATTCCGTTTATTAAAAAGAATTAAAACAACTTTTATTTCTAAAAAAGATAATTTTTTTAATGTTAAATATATTCCGGTAGCTACCGAATTAAGCGATGATATAAAAAAAGAAGAAGCTTTGATTAAATTAGTTATGGAGCAGATAACTTCTAATACAAGTCAATTTTTATTTATATCTGAAAATAATTTGCTAGAACAAATTCAAAGTGGTATTGATACTGAAAAAATAGCTGATTTAATTACTTTTGCTTTAAAAATTGATGAAAAAGAAAAATATAAATATTTACAAGAAAAAAATTTAAATAATAGATTGTTTTATATTTTACAAGACATTCATAAAAAGATTGATATTATCGAATTAGAAAATAAAATAAATGAAGAAGTAAAACGTAGTATTGACGAAAATCAAAAAGAATTTTATCTGAGAGAAAAAATACGTGCGATTCAAAATGAATTAGGTGATAGAGCTAAAAAAGAAGAAGAGATAGAAACCTTAAGATCACAAATTAAAAATTCTAAAATGCCCGTTAATATTAAAGAAAAGGCGTTACAAGAATTGTCTCGTTATCAATCTATTTCTTCAGCAGTAGCCGATTCGTTTGTTATCCGGAATTATTTAGATTTTTTAATAGCTTTACCTTGGGGCAAAAAAAGTAAAGATATTAATAATCTAGAAAAAATTCGTACGGTTTTAGAAAAAAATCATTATGGTTTACAAGAAACAAAAGAACGTATTTTAGAGTATGCTGCTGTTAAAATTATGACCAAACATAATGCTCAAACAATATTATGTTTAGTGGGGCCTCCGGGAGTAGGCAAAACCACTTTAGCTATTTCTATTGCAGAGGCTTTAGGACGTAAATTTGTTAAACAATCTTTAGGAGGTTTACAAGAAGAAAGCGAATTTAAAGGTCATAGAAGAACTTATGTTGGAGCCATGCCTGGACGTATTTTAGATGGTATCAAAAATGTAGGAGTTATCAATCCTGTATTTTTATTAGATGAAATAGATAAATTGGTAAATAATTTTCATCATAATCCAGAATCTTCTTTATTAGAGATTTTGGATCCTAATCAGAATAAAACTTTTGTAGATCTTTATTTATCGGAGCCTTTTGATTTATCGCAAGTATTATTTATAACTACTGCTAATGATATTAGTAACATTTCTGCTCCTTTAAGGGATAGATTAGAAATTATCGAATTAAGCTCTTATACAGAAAAAGATAAATTGAATATCGCGAAGCAACATTTAATTCCAAAACTTTTGAAAGAACATGGTTTAAAATCAACACAATTTTCTATTAGTGATTCTGCTTTAATTAAAATCATTAGAAATTACACTAAAGAAGCTGGAATCAGAAATTTAAGTCAAAAAATAGCAACTTTAATTCGTAAAACAATTAAAAATATTTTAATTAAAAAAATAACTCACGCTAACATTAATGAAGATAATTTAGAAGAATTTTTAGGAAAAATTATCTATTATGATTTATTAACAGAAAAAAAACCTCAAATAGGTGTTGTTAATGGATTAGCTTACACTACTGTAGGCGGAGATGTTTTATCTATTGAAACTACTTGTTATCCTGGAAAAGGCAAGTTAGTTTTAACAGGTCATTTGGGTAAAGTTATTGAAGAGAGCGCTATTACTGCTTTTAGTTTTTTAAAAGCTAATGCTCAAAAATTAGGAATCGATTACGATATCTTTGATAAAAAAGATTTTCATATTAATTTTGTTGAAAGCGCTATACCTAAGGATGGGCCTTCCGCTGGTGTAACAATAGCTACATCTTTATTTTCTGTTATGACTAGTCAAAAGGTTAAAGAAAATATAGCTATGACTGGAGAAATTAGATTAACTGGTGATGTAATCGCTATAGGTGGATTAAAAGAAAAAGTTTTAGCCGCTGATAGAATAGGGATAAACATTGTTTTTATTCCGAAAGCTAATTCAAAAGACATTGAGGATATTCCTGAAGAAGTTCGTAATAAATTAAAAATTATAACTATTCAAAATGTTCGAGATATATTCGCAGAAGCTTTTATTTCTTCCGTTATTGAGAGATAAATATAATTCCGCTATTTAACGCATAGCCTGGAGTGATAATAGGCGCCGGATGCTGGGAAACTTGCTTGTCCGGTTCTGTGGGGGGGCTAATTGCGAATATGAAAGTAAATTATCAATGCACTTTCTAAACCGAGTTAATCTATCCCGATTTAAAATTATTAAAAAAAAGGTGGTATTATGTTTGCATTACCCAATTATATTATCTATATTATATGTATTATTATTATTATTAGTGTGCTTTTTTCTTCAGAAACAGATGTAACTGATGTGTTTGCCGAACAATATGGAACTTTTAAAAGTAATAAGAGTATAGATAAATTTAATCGTTTTATTAGTGTTTTGATTTTAATTCTCTTTTTACAATTATTTATGCAACAATCAATATTATGATTATTTAAATAATAGTTTATATATTAGTAGGATTAAAATCATTCTCAATATGCAAAAATTATCCATTTTAGTATATTTTTTATATCTTTTTATTGTAATTTATGTTATAATAAAGCAACGTATTGATTAGATGATTTTAATTTTGTTGATGTAAATAAAATTATTTACTTATTTACTGAAAAAATGAAATTAATAAACTGTTTACTGATATATTAAAATGATAAAAAAAGGAGAAATAATAATTACATGCCAAAAGTTATTACGCGCGAAAATGAACAAATTGAAGATGCATATAAACGTTTTAGAAGAGAAGTTTCTAAATCGGGTATTACCGCTATAGTTCGTCAAAGAGCATTTTTTATCAAACCTAGTGTAGCTAGAAAAATGCGTGCTAAAAAATTTCAATCAAAAAAACGTTAATAAAATAGTTTTTTATTTTTATCAAAAACTTTTTTTATTTTAGATAAATTTTTAGATAAATTATAAATTTTTTCAGTTTTTATTTTTATTTATTAAAATTGCAAAATATAAATGGCGATAATAAATAAAAGCAAATTCTGAATTTATTTTTTGTGATTATGCAAATTGAGCAAATTTTGATTTTTGGATAAGATTTGAATTATGGATGTTAAAATAATAAATAATACTAATTTTGAAATTAATAATTTAAGTATTGTTTTGACGCAAATATTTCAAAATTTGGATATAGGTAAAAAAATGAATATTATTTTTGTTAGCGACAAATATATGAAAAAAGTTAATAATTTTTATTTAAAAAAAAATTATACTACTGATGTTTTAGCTTTTAATGATTATACAAATGATATTTCTTTAGGTGATATTTTAATTGCTTTACCAAAAGCTTTTAAACAAGCTATCCAGCATAATATTCGTGATGAACAAGAGATTAGTTTTTTGGCTTTACATGGTTATTTTCATTTAAAAGGTTATGAAGATAAAACAGAAGAATCATTATGCGAAATGATTGATTTACAGCAAAAAATCTTAAAAAAACATAATTTACATTTTGATTATTATTAAAATCAAAAAATTTTATTAGGCTATTTTATTTATAAAAAAGGAGGGGTATTTTGTTTAAATCAGGATTTATTTCTATTATTGGTAATACTAATGTAGGAAAATCTACCCTTATTAATGCTTTAATTAATCAAAAAATATCTATAACTAGTTATAAGTCTCAAACTACACGGGATGCTATTATAGGTATTGATACTTCTTCTTGTTATCAATTTATTTTTATTGATACTCCTGGTTTACACGCGAATAATAAGTATTTATTAAATAAAATGATGTATCAAGTAACTTTAAAAAGTTTAAATGAAGCTGATGTTATTTTATTGGTAGTAGATCGGGAATATCAACAAACTTCTCGAGAACAAAAGTTTTTAGATCTTCTTAGAAAATATAATAAAAAAATTATTTTAGTAGTTAATAAAATGGATTTGTATAAAAAAATAGTTATTGATAAAATTATTTTAAGTTATGTTAAAAAATTTAATTTTGATGCCGTTGTCCCTATATCATCTATTAACAACAATAATAATAATATAAATATTTTAAAACAACATATTTTAGAATTTTTACCTGAAGGCGAAAATTATTATCCATCTCATATTAAAACAAATATAAACCAAAATAAATTTATATCGGAACTTATTAGAGAAAAAATTCTTTATTATTTGCATCAAGAAATTCCTCATGCTTCCACTGTTTTGATCGAAAATATTTCTCCGATAAACTCTTCTGCTGTTGTTAATATTTCGGCACTAATTTTAATTGAAAAAAATAATCAAAAAAAGATTTTAATAGGTAATCAAGGGAATATGTTAAAAAAAATAGGCATTGAAGCTCGAAAAGATATTGAACAAATTTTAAATAAAAAAATTTATTTAGATTTATGGGTTAAAGTTGAAAAAAAATGGCGTAATAACATTAATTCTTTAAGAAAAATCGGAATATCAATTAATTTTAATTAAAAATAGCAAAGGATAAAGAAATGTTTTCTTTACAAGAGTTAATTAGTTTTGCAAAACAAAATGGTTTTATTTTTCCAGGAAGTGAAATTTATGGAGGTTTAGCCAATACTTTTGATTATGGACCTTTAGGGTGCTTATTAAAACAAAATATTAAAAAAGCTTGGCAAAAAAAATTTTTTCAAGAGAGAGAAGATACATTATTGTTAGATAGTTCTATAATATTAAATACCAAAGTTTGGGAAGCTTCCGGACATATTAAAAATTTTACTGATCCTTTAGCGGAAAATAAAGATACTAATAAACGTTATCGAGCAGATAAATTAATTCAAAAACATAATCCAAAGATTGATGTTCATGGAATGTCTTTAGAATCAATGACTCAATATCTTATTAAGTATCGTTTGTTAAATACTTCTAATTGGTCTACGGTTAAACAATTTAATTTGTTATTCCAAAGTCATCAGGGTTCAGTGCCATCTAATAATAATATAATTTTTTTAAGACCAGAAACTTGTCAAGGTATTTTTGTTAATTTTAAAAATATTTTAAATACTTCTAGAAAACGAATACCTTTTGGTATTGGTCAGATCGGCAAATCTTTTCGTAATGAAATTACTCCAGGAAATTTTATTTTTCGAACTTGTGAATTTGAACAAATGGAATTAGAATTTTTTCATCATCCTCAAGAAACTCAAAAATGGTTTGATTTTTGGAAAAAATATACTTATGATTTTTTGCTTGATTTAGGTTTAAAAACGGAAAATTTAAAATTTAAAGATTATAATAAAACAGAATTAAGTCATTATGCTAGCAATACTACTGATATTTTATTTAATTTTCCTTGGGGTTTTGATGAGCTATGGGGGATTTCTGCTCGTAATGATTTTGATTTAAAGCAACATCAAGAGCATTCAGGTATAGATTTAAGATATTCAGATCATCAACAATGTAATAAATTTTATCCTTTTGTGATAGAGCCTTCTGTAGGAGTCGAAAGATTATTATTAGCTGTTATGTTAAATAGTTTACAAAAAGAAACTTTAACAAACCAAACAGAGAGAATATTATTTAAGATACATCCGTTTTTAGCTCCTTATAAAGTGGCAATTTTGCCTTTGATTAAAAATATTCATCGAGAAAAAGCTAAACAAATACAACGTTTTTTATGTAATTATTTTGAAGTTATTTATGATGAAACTCAAAGCATTGGCAAAAGATATAGAAGACAAGATGCTATAGGTACACCTTATTGTTGCACAATAGATAATCATACTTTAGAAAAAAATATTGTATCTATAAGAGATCGAGATTCTTTAAATCAAGAATTTATACCCTTGGAACATCTTAAGGATTATTTGGTAGATAAAATATCTTTTTAATAAATTATTAAAATTAATTGATCTAAACTGGATAATATAAAAATAAATATGAACCATATGAGAAAAAAATTATCATTTATTGAGCAAATTAATAAAAAAATACCTATTCATGAATTAGTTAGCCGATATGCCGGAATAACTTTAGAAAAAAAAGGAAAAAACTTTATGAGTTTATGTCCTTTTCATAAAGAAAAAACTCCTTCTTTTTCTGTTTCACCAGAAAAAAATATTGCTGTTTGTATGGCCTGCCATGAAGGGGGTAGTCCAACGGCTTTTTGGGCTAAATTAAAAAAAATAACTTTAGAAGCAGCTGCCCACGAATTAAATTATAAATTTAATTTACAAATATTAAGTCAACCACAAGATTATGTAAACAATAAATTGATAAATATTTTAGAACATACCCAAGATTTTTTTAAAACCGCTTTAGAATGTATTTTAAATGATATCGAAAATCATTATGTTTTAGATTATTTATTAAAAAAACGTAAATTAAATTTAAAATTAATTAAAAAATTTAATTTGGGTTATGCACATGCTCATCCTAAAGCTCTTCAAAATCATTTATTAAATAAAGGTTTTGAAATAAAAGATTTATTATCATTGGGTTTGGTTGTCCCATCCAAAGATGATTCTCAACAATATCGTGATTTTTTTTATGATCGAATTATGTTTCCTTTAACTAACGAAAAAGGTCAAGTTATAGGTTTTGTCGGCCGATCTTTGAAAACAGATCCTAATAATCCTAAATATTTATTTAATAATGAAACAGTTTTATTTAAAAAAAGTAATTTATTATATAATTTATTTGAAAGTTGTGAATTTATTAAACGAAATCAAGATGTTATTTTATGCGAAGGTATTTTTGATGTTATAGCTTTTTATAAGTTTAACATTTATAACACTATTGCTACTTTAGGTACTCAATTAACTCCAAAACACATTGATTTGTTAAAACAAAATGCTCAAAAAATTATAATTGCATTCGATGGTGATGAAGCGGGTATAACAGCTACATATAAAATAGCTGATATGTTAACAAAACAAAAGTTACAGGTTTTTATTTGGCATCCACCTAATGGTAAAGATCCAGATGATTTTTTTTCAAATTTAACTGAATCAGAATTATTTAATTATGAAAATTTGTTGCAAAAATCTCAAGATTATGTTTTTTATATGATCGAAAAATATTTACAACAAGATATAGAAATAACAATTTTAAATCGCCATATCTTTAATTTAATTAAAAATTATGATGATAAAATTAAATATGATTATTGCAAAAATATTTATAAAAAATATTCTCTTTTTATAAATAATGATATTCATCATAAAAAAATCATGAATCAAAATGATTATACAATTCTGATGCGTCAAAAGTATTTTCAAGAAGTTCAAAAACCAACCCAAAATATTATAAGTCTTGTAGAAAAAGAAATTTTAATTGAAATTTTATTAAATTCAGAACATTTAAAATCAATTAAACACGATATTTATGATCATGTCGTTTCTAATATAAATTTTTTAAAATTAATAGATAAAATTGATGTTTATTATCAAAATGATGCAACAGAAAATGAAATAAAAAATGGTATAGATATAGATCGTTTTATGGAAGTTTATCGCGATTTTATATCAGAATTATCAAAAGAATTTGATATTTATGGTTTATTTTTAGAAATTAAAAATAACTATTTATTTAAAAAAAAAATACGTATACGGAAAGCTGAAAGTTTAAATGAATTTTATTGTTATTTAAAAATGCATTTAATGGATCAAATTCGACAAGAATTAAAAATTCTTAAAAATAAATTGCAAAATTTATCAGAACAAATTATAAACACTAATAACAATGAAGATAATGATCTGAAACAATTAATATTAGAAATAGCCCATAAACAAAAAGAGTTATTAAAGTTAAAAAATATAGGAGTTCATGATGAATCTAAAAATGACAATTAAAAAAATCTACAAACAAAAAATTTTGCAATTTGAAAAAAAAGGTGAAACAGTTTTAGTTGATATTTTAAAAAAAGAATTAAAATGGTTTAGTTATAATGTTAAAGACATAAATAATATTTATCAAAAAATTTTTAAATGTTTGTTAACAGCTAGTAAAATAATTAATAAAAAAACATCTAAAAATTTTAAATCAAAAAAAACTCAAAATGAATTAGAAAATGCTGATTATGATATGTTAGATATAGAAGATTTAGAAGATGAAAATATTAATATCGAAACTATTCGTTCCGAAGAAATACAGGAAGATATTAATTTAAAAAAAATTGCCAATTCAATTAAAGTTGATGATCCTGTAAGAATGTATTTAAAAGAAATTGGACAAATCCCTTTATTAACTTTAGAAAAAGAAAAAGAAAATTCTAAATTAGTTTATGAAGGAGTAAAAGCTAGACAAAAAATAGAAGATTTTAAAAATAAATTAATTTCTATAACTGACGAGGAATTAGAAAAACTCCAAATATCAATTAATAAAGCTGTTATAGCAAAAAATAAATTAATTGAAGCTAATTATCGATTAGTGGTATCAGTAGCTAAATTATATATAGGCAGGAAAATTAAATTTTTAGATTTAATCCAAGAAGGTAATATGGGATTGATGAGAGCTGTAGATAAATTCGATTATACAAAAGGTTTTAAATTTTCTACTTATGCAACTTGGTGGATTAGACAAGCTATTACTAGAGCTGTTGCCGATCAATCTCGTACTATTCGATGTCCGGTTCATGTTTCAGATATTTTAAATAAAATTTCGCGTTTAAGAGGTAAATTAACTCAAGATTTAGCTCGAAAAGCAGAAAATCATGAAATAGCTAAGGCTATGAATATAGAAACAAAAAAAATTAATGATTTACAAATGATTGAAAAAGAAACGATTTCTTTAGAAACATCTATTCGTGATGAAGATGATTCTTCTTTAGGTGATTTTATTAGCGATCCTAACGCTATTTCGCCTCATGATTATATGTTACAAGAAACTTTAAAAAAAACTTTAGAAGAATCGCTTGAAGAAGCTTTAACCCCTAGAGAGCAACTTGTTTTGAAAATGAGATATGGAATTTTAGAAGGCGATAATAGAGTACATACCTTAGAAGAAGTTGGAGCTAAATTGGGTGTGACACGCGAACGTATTCGCCAAATAGAAGCTAAAGCTTTAAGACGTTTAAGATCACCTTCAAGGCAAAATAAATTAAAGATTTTATACAAAAATATAAATAGAAAATAAATATGAAAAGAATTTTATTTATAGCTTCATTAATTAAAAATTATAATACAGTAGCTGATATTGGTACAGATCATGGATTAGTATTAAAAAAAGCGTTAGATTTAGGTTATATTTGTAAAGGAATTGCCGCAGATATCAGTCCCAAAGCTTTATCGAATGCTCGTAAGAATTTAAAAAATTATCCTGTTCAATTTTTTGTTAGCGATGGTTTTAAAAATATTTATTCGGATTTCGATTTAGCGGTTATTTGTGGTTTAGGAGCTTATACAATTATAAATATTTTAAAAACTGCTCCAATTACTAAACCATGTTTATTAGGTTGCCAAAGTAAAATACATTTATTATTTAATTGGTTAAAAAATAATAATTTTTTAATTATAAAACATTACATTTTTTCGGATAAATTTGATTATATTTTTTTTAAAATTCAACCTAAAAATATTAATTTTTAGTTATTTTTTTTCTTGAAATGATAAGATAATAAGTAGTTAATTATAAAATATTAATAATAATTAATAAATTTACCTTTATAAATTAATTATAAATTGTATATTTCTAGTATAATATAAGTTGTTTTTTGAAAATGTTTGAGTAGCTCAGCAGGATAGAGCAACGGCCTTCTAAGCCGTCGGTCGGGGGTGGACGAAAAAGATGCCTTATATTTAGTGATTTAACCAATCACCTACTGCATGATAATCAGTAGCAGTATATAGTCGGTTATTATAACGAAAGAAATAATAATTATAGTAGATTATAAAAACAA
>NZ_JALQCV010000003.1:37895-70812 GCF_024425275.1 Candidatus Phytoplasma australasiaticum subsp. ipomoeae | reverse complement strand
TATCTGTAATCAGATATTAGGCGCCGGATGCTTGGAAACTTGCTTGTCCGGTTCTGTGGGGGGCTAATTGCGAATATGAAAGTTAAATTATCAATGCACTTTCTAAACCGAGTTAATCTATCCCGATCATAAAGCTGTTTCTGTCAATGGTGGCGCTGGTGATCAAGGTTTAATGTTTGGTTATGCTACAAACGAAACAGCCTATTTTATGCCTTTACAGTTTATATTAGCTCGAAATTTATCTTTACAATTAACTAAAATAAGAGAAAATAAAATTTTACCTTTTTTAAAACCAGATGGTAAAACACAATTAACTATGATATATGATGAAAATGGTAATGCTAGTTATATTGATTCGATTGTTGTTTCTTGTCATCATAGTGATATTGTTAAAAATAATAAAAATTTTTCAGATTCTATTATAAAATACATCATTAACCCTATTATTCCATCGAAATTTATCAATTTAAAAACTAAATTTTATATTAATCCAGCAGGAAGTTTTGCACAAGGAGGTCCTTGTTTTGATACCGGATTAACTGGGAGAAAAATTATCCAAGATAGTTATGGTAGCGGAGTGCATCATGGAGGCGGTTGTTTTAGCGGCAAAGATGCTTCTAAAGTAGATCGTAGCGGAGCGTATATGTTAAGGTATTTAGCCAAAAATATTGTTGCTTCGGGAATTTGTGATAAATGCGAATTACAAATAGCTTATGTAATTGGATTAAATTTTCCTGTTGGTTTGTTTATTAATACTTTTAATACTAGTAATGTTGATGACAATTTAATTCTAGATACTATTTATAAGAATTTTGATTTAAGTCCTCAAGGTATTATTAATAAATTAAAGTTAACTAAACCTATTTTTAATATTACTGCTAGATATGGACATTTTGGTATTAATAATGATCAATTTACTTGGGAAAAAACAGATCAAATTAAATTATTTTCTCAATTGTTAAAAAAAAATTAATTAATATATTTATTTTTATTTTTAGTTTTTAATATATTAAATATGTTAAATTTGGTGGAATATTTAATTTATTTCGATATTTTAATACTATTAAGATAATTTTAATTGTAAAAATATTCTTTAATAAATATTTATTATGTAATAATTGTAGTATTTTAAGGTTATTTTGTAAAAGGTTATAAGAAAAAATTATATGAAAAATAAATTAGTTAAAACGGTTCATTGTCGTGATATTAATTTTAGTCAATGGTATACAGACCTTTGTTTAAAAGCTAAATTAATTTCTTATTCTGATGTACCAGGTTTTTTTATTTATTTGCCCAATGGTTACTTTTTGTGGGAAATGATACAAAAATTTTTAAATCATTATTTAAAAAAAAGTAATCATAGGAATGTTTATTTTCCATTACTTTTTTCTGAAAATTTATTTCAACTCGAAAAAGAACATATTCAAGGTTTTGCTCCTGAAACTCTTATTATCGATAATGTTGCTAATCAACCTTTATTGTCTAGATTAATTCTGCGTCCTACTTCAGAAGTAATTTTTGCCAAGTATTATTCGAGTGTTATTACTTCTTATAGAGATTTGCCTAAATTATTTAATCAATGGTGCAGCGTAGTCCGTTGGGAAAAAAATACTAAACCTTTTTTAAGGAGTAAAGAATTTTTATGGCAAGAAGGACATACAGTTCATGCTACTAAACAAGAAGCTCTTAAAGAAACTCTTTATATTTTAAATTTGTATAAAAAATTAGGTAAAGAATTATTAGCTATACCTTTTATTTCAGGCATCAAAACAGAAAAAGAAAAATTTAAAGGGGCTTTAATCACTTATGCTATTGAAACTTTAATGTATGACGGTCAATCTTTGCAAGCAGGTACTTCTCATTATTTAGGAACTAATTTTTCTAAAATTTTTAAAATTCAATTTCAAGATCAAAATTCTATTATGCAATTAGCACATCAAACATCTTGGGCTGTTTCGTCTAGATTAATAGGTGCCATTATTATGGTACATGGCGATGATGAAGGGTTAGTGATGCCACCTTATATTGCGCCTATACAAATAGTTATTATTCCTTTAAGATTAAATAATTCACTTTTATTAACAAAAGTTAATTTTTATTATAAACAATTGTTTAAAAAATATCGTACTAAATTAGATATACAAAATAAAAATGTTGGCTGGAAATTTAGTCATTATGAATTGCAAGGAGTTCCTTTGAGATTAGAAATAGGAGAACAAGAATTACAAAACGAACAAGTAACCATTTTTATTAGACACAGTCGAAAAAAACTTGTTATTAATGCTTCCGAATTGTTGTTAAATATCTCGAATTTGATTAAAAATATTCATAAAAACATGTTCGATAATGCTTTGCAACGTATGGAAAAAAATATTTATATTGCTAATAATTATGAAGAGTTTAAAATTTATTTATCTAAAAAGGGATATGTTAAGATGAGTGTTTTAGCTAACGAAGCGGAAGATATTATCAAAAAAGAAACAGGAGCAACAGCTAGAGTTATTTTAAAAGAAAAATTATTAAATAAAATTTGTCCTGTTACTAACAAAAAAGCAAATCAAACTATTTTATTTGCTAGAGCTTATTAAAAACATTGTAATTAAAATGAATTTAGAATTTAACGATTTTACTTTTATTTGAATTTATGGTAAAATTATTAAAAGTTGTTCTTGATAAAAGAAGAAATTAAAAAAAGGAGAATAAGGTAATTTAAACGTATATGGAAAATGATGATAAAAATAATTATTTAAAAAGTTTTATTTTTTATAACCCATATTTTATTACAGTTAAATGTGAAAGAGGTTATAGAATAAAATGAGTATAATTATTTTGACTATCATAGCATTAATTTTTATCAATGCTTTATTGTCAGCTATTGAAATTTCTTTAGTTTCTTTAAGTGAAAGCAAATTAGATCTTGAAATAGAAAAAGGTATTAAAAAAGCCGTAAAAATTAAAAAAATTAAATCTAAACCTACTCATTTTTTGTCTGTAATTCAAATAGTTATTCATATATTAACAGTTATTCAAGGTTATATGTTGCATCATGATTCTCATGGTGAAATTCAAATTTTATTAACTATTCTTTCTTTGGTTTTAGGGGATATTATTCCTAAGCGAATTGCTTTAATTTATCCTTTAAAAACTGCTTATTATTTGTTAGGTTTGTTTAATTTAGTTTGTTTTTTTATGAAACCTTTTGTTTGGTTGTTACATCAAATAAGCAATCTCATTTTATATTGTTTAAGAATTGATCCGAATAAAACTCAAGATATTGTTTCAGAAGATGAATTACGTTTTTTATTAAGTGCTTCTTATAGTCAAGGAGTTATTAATAGTAATGAAAACAATATGATACAAAATATTTTTGATTTTAATACCACTAAAGTTTCAGATATTATGCGTCATAGAAAAGAAATTGTAGCTATTCGTCATGATATTAGTATTAATGAATTGAGAGAATTTATTTTAAAAGAAAAATATACTCGATTTCCTGTTTATATGGAAAATTTAGATAAGATTTTAGGAATCGTTCATATTAAAGATCTTTTTAAGGTTTTATTAGTTACAAATGATCAACGTCCTTATAAGAATAATTATTCAAAGTTTAATATTAATCATTATTTAAGGCGAGTTTTTTATATTACAGAATTTAAAAATATTAGCGAATTATTGAAAGAAATGCAGTCTAAACAAAAACATATGGCTATTGTAGTTGATGAATACGGAGGTACAGCTGGTATCGTAACTATTGAGGATGTTATTGAAGAAATTCTAGGCGAAATTCAGGATGAATATGATAAAAACGATTTCGAAATTGTAAAAATTTCCGATCAAGAATTTATTATAAAAGGTACTGCTCATCTGTGTGATATAGAAGAATATTTAAACGCTAATTTACCAGTAGATGATTATGATACTTTAAGTGGTTTTATGTTAGATAAATTGCGTAGAATGCCAGAAAGTAATGAAAAAATTCGAATAATGTATAATGATTGGATTTTTGATGGTTTATCTCATAACGGTTTAGTTATAACCAAAGTTAGAGTTACTAAATCTAATATTCCTAAACAAATAAAATGATTTTAATTTTTTTATATCGACAATAATTAAAATTTTTTTATTAATTTTATTGTTTAAATTAATAATAATTATTAGGCATATTCCTTAGAAGGTTTGGTTTTCGTTATATATGAATTCTTTGTTTTATAATTCTGAAATATCATTATTAGTAGAAGAGTTACAAACTAATTTAAAAACAGGATTGACAGAACAACAAGTTCAATCTAGATTAATCGAACATGGTTTGAATACATTGTTCAAGCCCAAACCTAAGTCTTTAATAAAAAAATTTTTAAATCAATTTAATAATTTTTTTATATATATTTTATTAACATCAGCGTTTATTACTTTAATTATAGGTATTTTAAATCGTCATCAAGAAGAATTGTATGAAGGTATTTTAATTTTTTTAATTATATTAGGTAATGCTATTTTTGGTGTTTTTCATGAGTATCAAAAAGATAAATCTTTTGATATTATTACCCAAACTACTAAAATATATGTCAAAGTTTTACGAGAATCTAATATAAAATCCGTTGTTAGTGATCATTTAGTTCCAGGAGATATTATTTTTTTAGATAAAGGAGATATAGTTCCTGCTGATTTACGTCTATTAACTTCTAATAATTTACAAGTGGATGAAGCCATTTTAACAGGTGAATCAAATTCAGTTACTAAAAATACTAACGTTCAAGTTATTGATTCAAATTTATTAAATAATAAAAATTTGTTATTTATGAATACTGTTATAATTAATGGAAATGCCCAAGCTGTAGTTATTAATACAGGAATGAGAACGCAAATAGGTCGTATTACTAAATTGTCTCAAACAGTTAAAAAAGAAAAAACAGTTTTAGAATTTTATTTACAAAGATTAACTAAAATTTTGAGTTTTATTATTTTTATTTTGATTTTTATAAATTTTCTTTTTAATATTTTAAAATATTATTTATTTTTCAATAGTTTGAATTGGAATATTATAAGTAGTTATTTATTATCTTCCATTGCTTTAATTGTGGCTGTTATTCCTGAAGGTTTATTAGCTATTATGACTATTATTTTTGCTTTTGGAGTAAAAAAAATTGCTAAATCCAATGCTATTGTTAAAAGTTTAAAAACATTAGAACGTTTGGGAGCTATTAATGTTATTTGTACAGATAAAACAGGAACACTTACTCAAAATAAATTATTAATTAAATTTTTATATGTTTATTCAAATCACTTTAATATTGATTATTCTAGTCAATTAATTCCTGATAATTTAATTTCTAATTATCAACAATTAATTAATTATGGTATTTTATGTAATAGTATTGCTCAACATGATAATGAAAAAAATATTTCTTGTTTTGATTTATTAGATTCTGTAGATCGTTCTTTTTTGGAATTAGCTAAATTTTTAAATATTGATATTAATGTATTACGAAAACAATATAAATTAATTAAAATGTTTCCTTTTGATGACGAGTTCAAATTAATGATTACTATATATAAAGATAAAAATAAATATTTTACTATTGTTAAAGGTGCTGGTGAAATTTTATTGGATTTATCATATTATATTTGTATTAATAATACAAAAAATAATGTTATTAAAAATGCAAAATATAAAGACGAATTTGAATTTCAATTAAATAAACAAGCTAAAATAGGTTATAAAATATTAGGAGTCGCTTATACAAATTTTTTTGATTCTCAGTTTTTATCTGATAATATTTCTGTTAAAGAAATTTTATATATTTTACGTCGAAATCTTATTTTAGTGGGATTAACAGGTATCGAAGATCCTTTAAAATTGGAAGTTTTCCAGTCTATTCAGGAATGTCATAACTCTAATATTCAAACTATTATGATTACAGGTGATAATCGTTATACAGCTATCAAAGTAGCTAATAAATTAAACATTTTAAATAAAAAAACAGATTTAGTAATCGATGGATCTGAATTAGATAAATTAGATGAAAAAAAATTATTACAAAATTTGACGAATATTAAAGTTTATGCTCGTACTATTCCGGAACATAAATTAAAAATTGTTCGAGCTTGGCAGAAATTAGGTTATGTAGTTGCTATGATTGGTGATGGTGTTAATGATGTGCCTAGTATCAAACAAGCTGATGTAGGATTGGCTATGGGTTTGAATGGTACTGAAATTACTAAACAAAGCGCTGATATTGTTTTGATGGATGATAATTTTAATACTATTGTAACATCTATTAAAGAAGGGCAAAATGTTTTTGTTAATATTCGTAAAAGTTTAATGTTTTTATTAAGTTGTAATATGGGAGAAATTTGTCTTATATTATTTAATAGTTTATTGGGATTTTTTTGTTTTCCTTTGGATTTTGTTATTTTAAATACTTTACAAATACTTTGGATTAATTTAGTTACTGATTCTTTAGTGGCTTTAGCTTTAGGTATGGAGCCGCCTGAGACTAATATGATAAATAATTCCATGGTTAAAAAAGACATTAATTTTTTAAATAAAGCGTCATTGTATAAAATTTGTTTCGAAGGTTTGATGTTGGGCGTTATTGTTTTTGGTTCTGCTATTTTAGGATATTATATACATGATGTCGATAATGCTAAATATGCTCAAACTTTTGCTTTTATGGTTTTGGCTTTTTCACAATTATTTCATGCTTGGAATTTTAGAAGTTTATCAGAATCTATTTTTTCTCTTAAAACAAAAAATCCGATTTTTATTATTTATTTTATAATAAGTTTTTTAGTGCAATTAATTATTTTATTTATTCCTATTTGCCAAAAATATTTTAATTTGGCTAATTTATCGTTTTGGGATATTAATATAATTATGTTTTTGTCTTTTATCCCTATATTTATTATTGAATTGTATAAAAAATATTTGAAGTATAAATTGATTTAATATTTTTTGTATTTTTATTGTATTGGTTAAATTTTAATAATTTTTGAAAACATTTTAAAATTATTATTAATTATTTTTTTAGTTTTTATTGATTTTTGGTAATTTTTGTTATTTTTGATGGGGCGCCAAAGAGGCCTAAATTTCCTGCTATTTAACCAATAGCCAGGGCCGATAAACCTTGAAAGGAGATGGTCGGTTTAGTAAACGAAAGAATACTGAATTATAGCAGACCATAAAAGCGGGTTGCGACGAAAGCAAATTAGTCAAGATGACTCCGCTACCGAATAATTCGATGGAGAAGCCTGATATGGCCTAAGAAGGAAAATTGATGTAATTAATGAACCTATCTGTAAGTTGCTTTACCCAGATAGTCCAGAATCTATCGATATTTATATTTTGTATTGGATAGTTTATCAGATAAAGGAAACCTGGAATCAGCCTCTTAACGAGGATACTTCCCCTAAAGAATTAAGGTAAAATTTTAGTGTAACTTGGAGAATCCTAAAACTAAGTAATTAAATTTACTAATCCGGAAATAAAAGTCTGGATGGCCAAGGATAAAACATCTTTTTAGTAGTCGTAAGGGTAAACCTAGATGTGGAATAATCTAGTTAATCGTCTTATCAAGAAGAAGGTTAATCACCCTTATAGGGCGAAAGAAGAAAGTAATTTACTAGTTATTCAATGGTATCAGGAAAAGGGGTTGATATATTATGTCAACAACAGTTTCACCAGAAACTAAACTTTTACGAACATTGAATAGAATTCAAAATTGTTCATCAAATGGTTACTCTCTAAAAAGAGATCTGCAACAAGGAATGAATAACTTTTACAACATGTTAACAGCATTCAATAGAATCGCCGCTAACAAAGGGGCGGGTACACCTGGAATTGACAATAAAACCATCGATGGAATCAATCTGGAAAGATTAAAAAGATACCATTGGGAATACGTCAATAATGGTTACTACCCAAAGCCAGTCAAAAAAAAATCTTCATTCCTAAAGATAATAAAAAAACCCGACCTTTGGGTATACCGACCATCAAAGATAGATTGATGCAAAAATGCCTGGAACAACTCTTAACTTCCTATTTCGAAAATATCTTCTCAGAATGGAGTTTTGGATTTAGAACCAAAAAATCTGGTCATGACGCTATCAAACGCGTCAAACCAAGATTTCAAGGAATTGATTACCTTGTCAAAATTGACTTAAAAGGTTACTTTGATACCATCAATCATGAGATTCTGATGAGAACCTTAAATCAGTTCATCAAAAAGCATAAAACACTCTCAATCATTAGCAAATGGTTGAAAGCCGGTTTCATGAAAGATGGCATCAAATATGAATCTTTATCAGGCTCTCCTCAAGGAGGAATTATTTCTCCTTTGTTGGCGAATGTATATTTATATATAAAGAAATTTTTTCAGAATAATTTTAAAGAATGGGGCATAATGGTGATTTTATAATGGGCTTTATAAAATATAAAAGGTATTTTAGGTTAAGTATAATTAGAAATATTATTTATTATTTTTTTAATCTATTTTTATTTTTTTTAGTTATATTTTTATTATGTAATTTAATTTTAGATAAAGAAAATACTACTAAAATTTTTCGTTTTAATTTTTCTCGAGTATCTAGTGATAGCATGTTACCTAAAATGCGTGTTGATGATATAGTTTTTTTTACTTTATTAGATGAAGATAAATGTAAACTTTTAAAAACAAGTAATCCCGGAAAATTAGATGGAGATATAATTATATTCAAAGCAGATTCTTCTGAATTTGCTTATTTAAAAGATAGTTTTATTATTCATAGAGTAGTTTTTAATAATACTCAAGAAAAATATGTCACTACGAAGGGTGATAATAATTCTTTTGTTCAAAAATTTGAAGAAAAAATTCCTTATCATAATATTTTTTATAAATATTCTTTTAAAATTCCTTATGAAATAACTTATATACTAATATGGAGTATGATTTTATTATTATTTTACTTTATTATTTTCGATGAATCTTCATCTAATGATAATTTAGTTTAAAACTTTAATTAGCTATTTTAGATTATTATTTTATTAAAAGGTTTATTATATATGGGTGATAATATTATTTTTCCTAATATAAATTGGGAATATATTCTCAAAAAAGAACAACAAAAAGAGTATTTTATTAAAATAAAAAAATTTTTAATAACTCAATATAAATTGGGTAAGAAAATTTTGCCACATCCAAAAAATCTTTTTAATGCGTTTAAGTGTACTCCTTGGGACAAAGTAAAAGTTGTTATTTTAGGTCAGGATCCTTATCCTGGACCTAATCAAGCTCACGGTTTAGCTTTTAGCACTTTATCTTCGGATACTCCTAAAAGTTTAAAGAATATTTTTATTGAGTTACAAAATGATTTATCCATTAAAGCTTCTACGAATCAATTATTTTCTTGGGCTTATGAAGGGGTATTATTATTGAATACTATTTTAACTGTTGAAGAAGGTTTTTCTTTAAGTCATAAAAATATTGGTTGGCATATTTTTACTATTAATATATTTAATTATTTGTCTTTTAAAAAAAATATTGTTTATATTTTGTGGGGGAAACAAGCTCAAGATTATAAAAGTTATCTAAATATTAAAGATAATTTGATTATTGAAAGTAGTCATCCTTCACCACTTTCGGTTTATCGAGGTTTTTTTGGTTCTAAGCCATTTTCTCGTGCTAATGAATATTTAAAATATCATCAAAAAAAACCTATTAATTGGGATGTGCGCTGAAGAGGTTTAAATATTGTGTGATTTCCCCAATATCCAGAGAAGATAAATCCTGAAACGATACGGTCAGTAGGTTAAATTAAAGAATGACTAATTACAACAGCAGACCATAAAAGCGGATTGAGATGAAAGCCAATTAGTGTCAATATGACACCCGCCACCAAATAATTCCATGGAGAAGCCTGAAAGGGCCTAAGAAGAAAAATTGATGTAAAAATAGCCTCACTTGTTCTGTAAGTTGCTTTAATCGGATATATGGATAAAGTATTTAGTAGTTTATCATGTAAAGAAAATCTGGCATCAGCCTCTCAAAAGGAAGGTAATTCATTTAAAGAATTAAGGTAGAAATTTAGAGTAACTTGGAAAATCCGAAAACCAAGTAATTAAATTTATCCGTATCTACATTACTAGTAACAAGTGGCTGATAAAAAATGAAAATGTCATTCTATCTCTGGTATTTTGTTAATGAAAAAAACCTGGAATCTTACCACTTTTCAAGAAATACAATATTACTTATTAGTAGTTACTTCGCTTAATAAATTAATTTAGATATTTGTTTGTAAGGTTTTATAGGGGAGTGTTTAGTAAGAATATATACAATTAAAAACTAATTTTGTTTTTTAAACGTAAATAATCTATTTTTATCATAGGATTAAAAGGATTATTAATATTTTATAATTATTTGGTTCATAACAATAAATTTAACGGAATAAAAGGAGTTTTTTAATTAATGAGAGAAAATTTTCAAAATTATATCGATTATGTTGGAGCTGATGAATCAGGTAAAGGCGATGTGTTCGGACCTATAGTAGTTGGTATAGTTTATATAAGAAATGAATTAGTAGATTTTTTATTGCGAAATAATGTTAAAGATTCAAAATTATTAAGTAAAAATGCTATTTTTAAAATAGCTCCTTTTTTAATGAAACATATTGATTATGATTTTGAAATTTTACAACCTTTTGATTATAATAATTTAATTAAGAAAAAATTCAATCTTAATCATATACTTGCTTGTTTATATAATAAATTAATTTTAAGATTTTGTAATAATTTAAAATTTTCATCTTCAGTGATTATCGATCAATTTGCTACTGAATCTTGTTATTTTAATTATTTAAAAACGGAATCGAAGGTTTATCATTCTATTATGGGCGCCAAAGAGGCCTAAATATCGTGTGATTTAACCAATCACCAGTGCGATAAACACTGAAAGGCTAAGAACGGTTCTTTAAAGGAAACAATAAAGAATTACAGCAGTTCTTAAAAGCGGTTTGCGATGAAGTAGTTAGTCAAGAAGATACCGCCACCGAATGATTTTAAGGATAAGCCTGAAAGGGCCTAAGAAGCTAAGAAGATGTAATTTGATAACCTGTCTCGTAAACTACTATAAACGAGCAGTCCAGAGACTATCAACCTAAAATAATTGGGCTGGATAGTTTATCAATTAAAAACCTGGAATCTCACCATTAGTAAAATGGTTAATTCACCTAAGGAATCAAGGTTGATATTTAGAGTAACTTGGAGAATCCTAAAGGTTAGTTATTAAATTAACTAATAATGAAATAAAAGTCATTAGGCCCAAGGATAAAGCGACTTTTTAGTAGTCGGAGGAGTAAAACTTAATTTGGAATAATTAAGTTAATCGCCCTCCCAAGATGAAGGTTAACGACCTTTATAGGGCAAAAGAAGTCAGTAATTTATTGTGCAATATCCATTAAAGTGCTACAGGACGATTATAATCAACAACTAACCAGTGGTGACATTAAGTTAGTCTTCGTAAGAAGGTAAATTATGGCAAGCCGGATGCTTGGAAACTTGCTTGTCCGGTTTAGAGGGGGGCTGTTTGTAATAGATATCAAAAATACCAATTTTGATATTGAAACGCAAATATTCTATCTCTATATTTAAAACTAAAGCTGAATCTAAATTTTTATGTGTAGCTGCTGCTTCTATTATTGCTCGTTATTTATTCTTACAAGAGATAGAAAAATTAGGGAAAGATAATAATTTAAAATTAATTTTAGGAGCTTCTGATTTAGTCAATCAACAAATTAAATTAATTTATGAAAAATATGGTTTATCAATTTTTTATAAAATTGCTAAGATTAATTTTAAAAATATTAGTAAGAACAAATTGTTTCATTTATCTTAAATTTAAAATTGAATTTGATGGATAATTTTTAAACCTATTATTTTGAATTAAAATTTTTATAAAAAAAAGGAAAAAATTTAAATATGCATAGTATTTTTTCTAAAATAGTTGATAAACAAATACCGAGTTATATTATTTATGAAGATGATTTGGTGATGGCTTTTTTAGATATTTCTCAAGTTACTCGTGGTCACACTTTGGTTATTACTAAAAAAGTTTATGCCGATATTCAAGATGTGCCACAAGATGTTTTTTTACATTTATTCAAAATAGTTTACCAAATTAGTCACGTATTAATTAAAGCTTTTAAAGCTTCTGGTTTAAATTTAATAAATAATAATGGAGCAGTGGCTGGGCAAACTATTTTTCATTATCATGTTCATATAATTCCGCGTTTTTCTAAGGATGAAATATATGTCAAATTACTAGATAATTCTTCTTATTTAAGGGAACAAGATTATAAAACGATTTTAAAACAAATAATTGATTATAATTGTAATTGATTATAAAAAAATTAAAAAAATTTTTAATTTATTTAAGGAGTGGTTAATAATTTATTAAAAATATTCATAATTTTAATAATGATATTGAATATCTTTTACAACGAATTTATTTCAATTTGATTAACAAAATAAGATTATATTAAGAAATCATATTGATTTTCGATTTAATTTATTTAGTAATTTAATAGTTAAATTAGTTGCTATACGACCTTTTGGTGTTCTTTTTATATAGCCTTTTTGTATCAAATAAGGTTCATAAACTTCTTCTATAGTAAAAATTTCTTCTCCTAAAGTAGCGGCTAAATTTTTAATTCCTACAGGGCCACCATTAAATTTAAATACTAAATTATTTAAATAATTATAATCTGTTTCATTTAATCCATTTTCATCAATTTTTAATTTTTTTAATGTTTCTAGTGTTATTTGATGAGTAATTACTTTATTAGAATATATTTCTGCAAAATCACGCGTTCTACGAAACAAACGATTAGCTATTCTAGGTGTTCCTCGACTACGCTTTACTAATTCTGTTAATGCTTCTTCTTCTATATAGTTATTATAAACTTTAGCTGTTCTTTGCAGAATAGTTTTTAATTCTGATTCTTTATAATAATCTAATTTTAAAGTTAAACCAAATCGATCTCTTAGTGGAAAAGAGATATGTCCAAATTTGGTAGTTGCCCCTATTAAAGAAAAAGCTGATAATTTAATTCTAATAGTTCTCCTATCATAATCTTTACCAATAACAATATCTAAAGCATAATCTTCCATAGCAGAATATAGTATTTCTTCTACTGTTTTTGGTAATCGATGAATTTCGTCAATAAATAAAATCTCTCCCGTTTGTAAGCTACTTAAAATAGCAGATAAATCTCCAGCTTTTTCTAAAATAGCCCCATTAGTAATTTTAATATTTGTCTTTAATTCATTAGCGATAATACGTGCTAAAGTAGTTTTCCCTAAACCTGGAGGTCCATAGAATAAAAGATGATCTAAAGTTTCTTTTCGTTTACGTGAAGCTTGTATATAAATATTTAAAATATGTTTAATATCTTCTTGTCCTGCATATTCTTGTAATGTTTGAGGTCTTAATAAGGTATCTTCGTTTTTGTTTTTTGGGTCTTTTTTATTTTTTAATATTTGTTCCATTTGAATTCCTATTTTTTTAATAATAATTGTAAAGATTCTTTAATCATAAATTCAATATCTTTTTCTGTATTAATTTTATTAATAATAGTATTAATTTGTTTTATGTCAAAACCTAAATTTAATAAAGCATTTTGAACATCTTTTTGTTTAGGATTTAATATATAATTTGTTTTTTTATTTTTATTTTTAGTATTTAGGTACCAAATAATTTGTTGTGCTGTTTTATCACCAATGCCGGGAAATTGTTTTAAAAAATTTATATCATCGGTTTCAATAGCTATTTTAATTTCTGGAAATAATTCTGTTTGTGTAAGAGAAATAGCTATTTTGGGACCTATACCTGGAATAGCAATTATTTGTTTAAAAAAATTTAATAAGTTAACATCTGTAAAACCATATAAATAACGTATATTTTCTTTGATATATAGATAAGTAAATAATTTTACTTTTTGATTTATTTTAAATAAATAAGGGTTGTAAAAACCTATTTCATAACCTATACCATTATTTTCAATAATTATGCTATTATTATTTATTAACTTAATTAAACCTATAATATAGTAATACATATTTTTAATAATTATTTGCTCCTTTTTATCATTTTATTTATTTTTAATTTAAAAATAATGATTAAATTTTAAATAATTTAAATTTTCTAAATTTGTTTAAAATATTAATTTTTTTATTTAAGTATTGATTATTTTCATATTTTTTGAAATTATATGATTATAATGACATATATTTTACTATATTTCTGATTATTAAATATAATTATATTTAGATTATATTATGATTTTTAATAAATTCAGTGGCATCTTTTTTTACTATACTATTTATATTAAAAACTATACTTAAAAAAACTTATAATTAAAATTATTTTATTGTATTCAGTATAAATTATTTTTATTAATGTTGAATTTTAATTTTTAAATAATTAATTTATTAAGAGATTTTTGTTCTATAATATTTTATAGATTATAATATTTTGTATTGTTTTGTAATTATTTATTGATATTATAATAATCGAAATGATTCAATATTTCATTGACAGTAATTATTTTTTATTTTATAATTACTTGAATTAGTATTTTTTTTAAAAATATTTTTTAATTAAATTGCGTTTGGAGTTAGAAAAATGTCAGTTAAAATCCGTTTACAACTTTTTGGTTCTCGTCACAAACCTTTTTATCGTGTGGTAGCTATTGATGCTCATAACAAAAGGAATGGTAAATTTTTAGAAATTTTAGGAAATTATGATCCTTTAAAAGGAGTAATTAATTTAAATTTAGATAAAATTAATTATTGGTTATCTTTGGGTGGTCAACCTACTACTACTGTTAAAAATTTGTGTAAAAAATTTAAAAAAACTCAAATTAGTTAATTTTAGAGATTTTGTTAAAAAAATAAAATAATTTAAGATAAAAAGTTTCAATACGAAATTTGTTTTTTGTTTTTGAACAAGAAAGATTATTTAATAAAACACATGCAGATAGACGTTATAACTATTTTTCCGAATTTCTTTGATTATTTCTTAGATCATTCTATTATTAAAAGAGCTCAAGAAAAAAATAAAGTTATTGTTAAGATACATGATTTAAGGAAATATAGTCATAATAAGCATTTTAAAATAGATGATAAGCCATATAGTGGTGATGCAGGTATGTTATTATCATTCCCACCTTTATATGATTGCTTAGCGAAAATAAAAAAAAATATTAGAATTAAGAATAAAATTATTTTATTATCTCCTCAAGGAAATTTGTTAACTCAATCAAAAGTTAATCAATATGTCAATCATTTTGAACAATTAGTAATTATTTGTGGTAATTATGAAGGTGTTGATGCTAGAATTTTAAATTTTATAGATGAAGAAGTGTCTATTGGAGATTATGTTTTAACTGGCGGCGAAATTGCTTCTTTAGTTTTTATAGATGTTTTAATTAGATTAATACCAGGGGTTATTAATGAAGTTTCTTATTTATCTGATTCGCATCAAAAAGGTTTATTAAAATATCCTCAATATACTAGGCCTTTTGAATATAAAAATTATAAAGTACCTTCAGTTCTTTTATCTGGAGATCATAAAAAAATCTATAAATGGCGTTTAAAAGAAAGTTTAAAAAACACTTTTAAAAAAAGACCAGATTTATTAAAAAACATTGATTTAGATCAGTCTTATCAAGCAATATTAGAAGAGCTTAAAAAAGAAGATGAATTATAAAATGTTTATTTTTTTTGATTATATCTAATTGTAAAAATTTTTATTAAGGAAACGGAAATATTAAGTTATGAAATTAAAAGGTCAAAGTTTAGTTAGATCTATAGAAAATCCAAGTTTTAAAAAAATACCTTTTTTTAAAGTTGGTGATACTGTTAGAATGTTAATTCGACAATCTAATAATGATAGTAAACGTGTTCAAAATTTTTCTGGATTAGTTATTAAGCGTCAGGGTAGCGGTATATCTTCAACTTTTACTGTACGTGCTATTAGATTTGGTGTAGGTGTAGAGCGTACTTTCCCTATTTATTCATCTTCTTTAGAAAATTTAGAAGTTCTTAGTTCGGGTATAGTTCGACGTGCTAAATTATATTACATTCGTCATTTATCATCAAAAGCTGCTAGAATTAAAACTAAACATAAATAAAATTAAATTTAATTAAATTTAAAAATTTTTATTTCATTTTATAAGTGGATTTTATTTGAAAATTGGTTTTATATAATATTGTTAAAAAAATAAATTAAAATTTGGAGATAAAAATGTCTTTGTTTGAAGAATTAAAACGGCGTAATTTAATAAAAGATTGTAGTAATGAATCGGAGTTAATTCATAAATTAAATTATGATACTGTTAATTTTTATTGCGGTTTCGATCCTACAGCTATTTCTTTAACCATAGGGCATTTAGTTCAAATAAATACTATTTTGTTATTATATAATAAAGGTCATACACCTTTTATTTTAATTGGTCAAGCTACTAGTTTAGTTGGTGATCCTAAAGAAACTAAAGAGAGAAATTTATTAATACCACAAGAAGTTGTTAAAAACACTCAAGATATCACTATGCAATTAAAAAGTTTATTACCTCGGAAAAGAGTATATTTTGTTAATAATTATGATTGGCTATCCCAAATTAATTTCTTAGATTTTTTGCGTCAATATGGTAAATTGTTTAATATAAAATATATTTTATCTAAGAAAATTATATCCGAAAGATTAAATAATGAAAGTGCTGGTATTTCTTATACTGAGTTTTCTTACAATTTATTACAAGCTTTAGATTTTTATCATTTATATTTAAAAAATAATATAATATTACAAATCGGCGGTTCAGATCAATGGGGAAACATTACAAGTGGTTTAGAATTGATTAGAAAATTAATTAATCCTACTCAGTGTAAGCCTTTAGGTATGAGTATCCCTTTATTACTAAATGATCAAGGTGTTAAAATTGGTAAAAGTGAAAAAGGTAATATATGGTTAAATTCAGAATTAACTAGCCCTTATGAAATGTATCAATATTTTTTAAATTTACCTGATAGTCGTGTAATTTTATTTTTAAAACAAATGACTTTAATTACGTTAGATCGCATTAATTATTTAGCATCGGAATTGAAACTTAATCCTCAAAAAAGATTAGCTCAAAAAGAATTATCTAGATATATAGTTTCTTTAGTTCATGGTGAATCAGTTTCTAAAGATTGTGAAAAAGTTAGTTATCTTTTATTTAGTAAAAAAAGATCAGATTTAGCCGAATCAGACTTAAAATTTTTAAAAAAATATTTATTTTGTGTATCTGTTAATAATGATATTACTTTATTAGATGCTTTACTTAAAGGTAAAATGGCTTCTTCTAAAAAAGAAGCTAGATCATTATTGTTATCTCGAAGTATTAAAATTTTTCCTAATTCCCAAGATATTAATGATTCTTTGCATTTGACTACTTTAGTAGCTTTATTTCGAAAATATATTTTAGTGACTAAAAAGAATAAGTTTAATATTTTAATATATTTTTCTTAAATTCTGTTAATATTTATTTATTTAATTAATATTAAATCTTAACAATCAAGAATACGAGTAAATATTATGGTTAATTATTTATTATATCGTGAATTAATTATAACGCATTCACAAAAACCTTGCAATTATGGTTTATTGCCTGTAAATTTTTTTAATCATTGTCTTAGTGAAAAGAAACATAATTTATTATGTGGTGATGAAGTAATATTGCAAATTTTTTTTAATTCTGAAGTTATAACTACAATTCGTCATGAAACTAAAGGCTGTTCTATAATATGCGCTTCGTCATCTTTAATGTCAATTTATTTATCTAATAAAACATTTATACAAAGTTTAAAAGTTATTAATAATTTTGTTAATATGTTGAAAAATAAGCTTTTTGATATTAATGTTCTAGAAAAAGATTTGTTATTATTTCAAACAATTTCGAATTTTCCTAATAAA
This sequence comes from Candidatus Phytoplasma australasiaticum subsp. ipomoeae, assembly GCF_024425275.1. Classification (NCBI taxonomy): domain Bacteria; kingdom Bacillati; phylum Mycoplasmatota; class Mollicutes; order Acholeplasmatales; family Acholeplasmataceae; genus Candidatus Phytoplasma; species Candidatus Phytoplasma australasiaticum. Next base: position 52,831 of record NZ_JALQCV010000003.1, on the reverse strand, counting down.
TTTAATTGTGCTAGCATTCCTTGGTTGTTAGCTTTAAATCTAATCAAAAATCATTTGGATAAAATTAAATTAAGTTAAAATTATATTTGTTTAATTTAATATTTCCGAGATCTTATTTAAAGTGAGTTTTAATTTTTTATGATTTTATCATCTAATAATCCTATTTTCAAGAAAATGATGAAGTTATCTTCTAAAAAATATCGAGATTTATACCAAGAATTTATTGTATTTGGTAATCATTTAGTTCAAGAAGCTTTAAAAAAAGGAATAGTATTACATTTATATACTATTAAGCCCGAAAAAGAAGCAGGTTTATTTATTAAAAAATCTTTAATGAAAGCCTTGAATAATAATCATATTTTATATTCTCAAGTGGCTATTTGTAAAATGTTAAAATTTTCTGGATTTAGCGATAAAATACTTATTTTAGATAATATTCAAGATCCTTCTAACGCTGGACTTTTATTAAGAAGTGCTTGTGCTTTTGGTTTTAAAAATATTTTTTTTAGCAATAATAGCGTAGACATTTATAATGAAAAAACTATTCAAGTTAGTCAAGGAGCGATTTTTAATTTAGATTTTTTTCGGGGCGATTTAGCCAATTTTTTGTCATTTTTGAAAAAAAATGATTATTTCGTTATAGGAACTTGTGGACATGAAAATAATTTTTTATCGAATAATTTAATCAATATTTGTTCAAAATATTATAAAATCGCTTTAATCTTAGGAAATGAAGGTCAAGGAATTTCGGTTATTTCTCGTCAAAAATCAGATTATTTGATAGCTATTCCTACTACAAATTTAGTAGAAAGTTTAAATGTAGCTGTAGCTGGTAGTATTATTATGTTTTATATGTGGTTACCCAAGAAGCCTAAATATTGAAAGGGCCTAAGAAAAAAAGAAGATGTAATAAGCTAACCTGTTTGCAAATTACTAACACCAAACAGTCCAGAAACTATCAACATTTATCAATTGTGTAGGATATTTATCAACGAAAGTAAACCTGGAATCTCACCATTAGTAAAATGGTTAATTCACCTAAGGAATCAAGGTAGATATTTAGAGTAATTGGGAGAATCCTAAAAGCTAGTTATTAAATTAACTAATAATGAAATAAAAGTCATTAGGCTCAAGGATAAAGCGACTTTTTAGTAGTCGGAGGAGTAAAACTTAATTTGGAATAATTAAGTTAATCGCCCTCCCAAGATGAAGGTTAACGACTTTTATAGGGCGAAAGAAGTAAGTATTAAATATATGGTAAATTCGTAGTTACTTGGAAACTTACTTTTTCGGAGCTATTTGTAATAAATATGACAAATGATAAATTCTGATATAGAAATGCAAATAATTTATTGATTTTTTAAATTTTCATTAAATTTTTTATTTTTAATCATAACAATTTCTTCTTTATAAATAGGTTTTTTGTTTACAAAAGGTGTCTCTAAAATTTTTGGAATGTTTTCAAACAACGGATAATATATAATTTTTATTAAAGTTTCGAATCCTATTTTTCCGTATCCAATGTTTTCATGACGATCTTTTTTACTGCCTAAACAATTTTTAGAATCATTAATATGTATAACAGATAAATATTTTAAATTAATAATTTTATCAAATTTTTTTATTGTATTTTCGAATTGGTTTTTAATATCATAACCAGCATCGAATACATGACAAGTGTCAAAGCAAATAGAAATTCGTGTTTTATCTTCTATTAAATCGATAATATTTTTTAATTCTTCAAAATTAGCTCCAATTTCGTTACCTTTTCCTGCCATAGTTTCTAATGCTATTTTAGTTTTTAAATTAGGAGTATTTCTGAAAATTTTATTAATTCCTTGAGCAATCCAATAAATAGCTTCTGATTTATTTTTGTGTAAATTATTACCTGGATGCAGTACCATTTGAGGAATTTTCATTTGAGAAAATCTATTTAATTCTTGTGTCAGAAAGTTAATAGAAAATTCTCTTTTTTCTAAAGATGGGTTAGCTAAATTAATAATATATGGAGCATGACCTACTAAAAAATTAATGTTAATATTATGGTTTTTCATTTTTAATAAAGTTTTGTGAATATCATCTTTTTCAATAATATTTCTTTGAGTACTTTGAGGAGGACCTGAGTATAACATAAAAGTATTCGAATTAAATGATAAAGCTTGTTCTAAAGCTCCTAAATACATTTTAGGTTTTTTAAATGACACGTGACTACCTATTATTAACATGATATGATATTATTTTACCTTTCTGTTGTAATTGTATTTTTGATTTTCGGATATTTTATTTATATTTAGATTATTGATTATCTATTAAAGAGTATTTATTTTTAGTAAATTTAATTGGTTTAAACGAAATATTTAATTTTTTTTGGATTTTATTTATTAATAATTCGTCTTTTTCTGTCGTTAATATGATTACATCTCCTTTTTTCTCCATTCTACCTGTTCTACCACTACGGTGTTGAAAAAAATCTAAGTTTTTATGTGGTAAATCATAGTGTATTACTAAATCGATATCTAAATCTAAACCCCTGGCCATAATATCACTCGCTATAATATATTGATATTTTGCTTTTTTAATATCATTTATGTATTGTTTACGTTTTTTAGTATTTAATATCGAAGAAAAACAAATAACTTTTAAATTATGTTTTAGCATAGCTTCATAAATTTTAGTTTGTTCTTTGATATTTGAAACAAAAATAATCGAAATATAAGGGTTAATATTTTGTGTTAAATGTATTAAAGTTTTTAATTTTTGTTCTTCTGTAGTTACTAGATTGTAATAATTTAATTTTAATTTATGTTCTTGTGTAGTATTTAAAAATAGATTTTTACCAAAATATTTATCTATAAAAGGTTTTAATTTTTCAGTAATAGAAGCTGATATTATTAAAATTTTAGGATTACATCGAGTTAATATTGCATCTAATAATGACAAAGAATCTTGTTCAAATAACATATCTGCTTCTTCTAAAACTAAAAAAGAAATTTTATGAATTTTTAGTAATTTTTGATTAATAACATATTCATTTAGTTTGTTTAAAGTTGTTATTAATAAAGGGGGTTGTTTTTTTTTAAATTGGTCAGATATTTTTTGTTTATTTACACCGCCATATAAAATTTTAATATTTGCTATTATTTGAGGTTCAATTTTTTTTAACATATTTAATATTTGCCAAGCTAGTTCGTTAGTAGGACTTATTATGATGGCTTGTGTTGTGTTATTTTGCCAATTTATTTTGGATAATATAGGTAACAAATAAGCATGAGTTTTGCCAGTTCCTGTAGGAGCTACACACACTAAATGACAAGGTTTTTCAAAATTATTAAACATTTGTTTTTGAATAGGAGTTATTTTATTAAAATTTAGTTGTTTTAATTTTTGTTTTATATATTGTTTCAATTGAATAAGATTCCTTTTTAAAATTGGTATGAATATTTTTTTATAAGTTAATTTTAATATATGTTAAAATATTATTATCCGTTATTAATATATGAATTAAAGTTCTATTTATAAGATTGTATTATTAACAAGAAATGAATTTATCTTTTTTTATTAAAAAGATTTTATTTTTTAATTATTCATTTTAATAAAAAAATAATTTAAGAGGTTAATAATTTTTTATGATTCGCATTAATAACAAGAAAAAAGCTGATTCTTTAAAGAAAAAAAAATATTGTAATGATCAAACAAAAATATCGCTAAAAACTAATAAAGATAAAAAAAATTTATTATATAAATTTAAAAAAATCAGCAATTTAACTAAGATTATGTCTTTTTTGATTATATTGATTATATTTGTCACTATTGTCGGCATTCCTATAGGTTATTTTATTTATTTAAGTTTGCAGAAATGAATTATATAAATAATATAAAAAAATATAAAAATATATTGTATTAAGTGTTTTTTAAATAAAAGTTTTTTAAATAAAAATTAATATTCATCAGAGCAAGAGTTATTAATAAATAAAAATCCATCGGAAAAAAATATTTTTTTCCGACGGTTTTTTGCTTTAATATTTCTTCTTTGATATTTTTTTAATCTTTTATAATATCTTTATCTAAATTTTTTTTGATGCATTACAATTATTGATTAATTTAATGTTTTTCGTTTTAAGATGATAATTTGTAATTATTTTTGATTAAAAATATTTTTAAAATTTGCTTCTACTTGTTCCCAGTTAATTATATGAAAAAAAGATTCAATATAATCTTGACGACGATTTTGAAAATCTAAATAATAAGCATGCTCCCAGAGATCTAAACCTAAAATAGGGAAACCTAATGTATGAGTTGTATCTTGATTGACGGTTGTTATTATTTCTGATAAATTTTTATCATTAATGATCCACCATATCCAGCCGCTACCAAAAAGATTTAAAGCTTTTTGAGTAAATTGGTTTTTAAAATTATCTAAATTTTGAAAATCGCGTTTTATAATATCTTTTGTGTTTGTCAATAAAATGTTCTTATTTATTGTTTTAGGTTTTAAAATTTTCCAAAAAAAAGAGTGATTAAAATGCCCGCCACCATTATTACGAACAGATTCACGGATTTCTTGAGGAATTAAAGATAAATTTTGTAATAAATTATCTATATTATCGTTTATTGTTGTAAATTGAGATAAAGATATATTTAATTTATCGATATAAGTTTGATGATGTTTTTGATGATGTATCATCATTGTTTTGGCTGTTATAAAGGGTTCTAATTCATTATATTGATAATTTAAGTTCGGTAATTGATATTTATTAATCATATTTAGTTTTCATTACTCCTTAATTTTGAAATTTTTAAATAAATATTTTTAAGTAATTGAAACCATCCTTTATTATAACATTTTTAAAACAAAGATAGTTATTGGTATATTTTAAATTAATTTAAAATATATCCGATATAAAAGATATTTGATTTTATAATATATACATTATATATTTCTCATTCTATATAAATAATCAATATTATAATATAAAAATATAATTTGATTTTTATAAATTAAATTATTCAGAAAGAAGTTAAATTCGTTTTATGTTAAATAAACATAACTATAGAAAAAATACAAGAAGTATTATGAAACAAATAATTTTAGGTTCGAATTTAGTTTCAATTTCTTGGGTTTTATTTCAATTAAATAAATATTCTTTTTTAAGTAAAATTAATAAAATTCCTATAGTAAATTCTAATTTATGGTTATTTTGGCATTTACCGTTATTTTTTTTGGGTTTTTTTTTAAATCTTAATTATTTAATTTTATTTTGGTTAGTTTATATTTTTATAGATTGTTTTTTTTATTCAGTACCGGGTTATTTAGCTACTTATGAATATTTAAAAAGCCATTATGTTTTTTTTATTAATGATAGATCTTTTTTTCTCATAAGTAATATTATTTTTGGTACTTTTATACCTAATTTATTTTTGTTAATGAGTTTTTTATTAAATTATCGTTACGTTAACAGTAAACGCATTTTTATTTTCGGTTTTTTGATTATTATTTTACAATCAATTTCTAGAATTTGTAATGGTTATCTAAATTATTGGGATATTATCAAAATTACTTTTTATCAATATAATTATGTTTATTCTGATAAGTTTATGAATATTGTTATTTGTTGTTTTAATATTATTCCTGTTATTTTTAATGTTACAATTAATTGTTTATTTTTTAGTTTGTTGTATAAAAAAATTCAAAATATATATTATGAAATTATTTAATAATTGGTATTTAGTAAAATATTTTAAAAAATTATGCTATTCAATACCTATAATTCTTATTTTATAATAAATTTGATTATAATGTGTTAACTTAGAAGAGTGATTAATAAAATTAAAATATGTTATTAGTATAAAATTTGAAATGAAATATCTAATAAAGAAATTTTCGTTAGCTCAAAGAAGTAAAATACAAATTTTAATTAGTGAATAATTGTATTAATTTTAAACATTATTAGAAAGTATCATGTAAATTATGCAATAAGATTAAACTATTTATATATACTAATTTTATAAAAATATTTATATGGATATCTGAATTTTCATTAATGATTTAATTAATTATAATATTTTTTATAATTGTGTCTTAATTTTTATTTTTCTAAAAAAGTTTTCGATAATAATATTAAAATTAAAAAAGTATTTGATCCATAAAAACAAGTGAAAGTTAAAATGTGTATCGATATATAATTTTAAAATTTGTTTAATGTTTAGAAATTTATTAGACAAGTGCTAAAAATCTTTAATATTAATTTATCAAAAAAATTTAATTTAAAACTAATTTATATCCCTTAATTAAATAATTAAATATATTTTTTTATTAGCATTGTTTTATGTAAAAAAGAATTTTTTAAAATTAAATTATTTATTTTATGGTATCATTAATAATAAAATAATTATTTTTTTAACTATATTGAAACTCTTATTTAAATTAGTAAGTGTCTTTCCTGATAGAGGATTATTTTTTCATTTTTACTTATTATTTTTACTTTTATTTTTTAATTAAGATGGATATAGGTTACACTTTAATTTTCTAAATTTTAAAATTACAAAAACTTTTAATAAATATTTTTTTATTTTTTGAATTTTTTTCTTTAGAAAAAAATATAGTAACTAAATATTTCTTTTAATATTGGAGAATTTCGATTATTACTAGTTAGAATGCGAAAGATTTATTTTATTAAACTATTGAAAAAAAATTTCAATAAGATTGAAAGGAAAATATAATGATTTCTTCTTTTACGGAGTTAAATTTATTAACTCAAATACAAGAAGCTTTAAAAGAGCTTAATTTTATTAATCCTACTCCTGTTCAGGCTTTGGTTATTCCGAAAATGATTGAAGGTATCGATATTGTAGCTCGTTCCCAAACAGGAACAGGTAAAACTTTTGCTTTTGGAATCCCGATGATTCAAAAAATTGATCCTCAAATGTCACAAATTCAATCTTTAGTTTTGTGTCCTACACGTGAGTTGGCTTTACAAGTGTTTACGGAGATCAATAAATTATTAAAATTTTATTCTGAAATTCGAACTGCTGTTATTTATGGTGGCGAAAAATATTTTAAGCAATTTAGCGCTTTGAGTAAAAAACCTCATATTATTGTAGCTACTCCTGGTAGAATTTTAGATTTATTAAAACAAAAAAAAATAGATTTATCGAACGTTAAACTTTTAGTTTTAGATGAAGCTGATGAAATGTTGAAGATGGGATTTCAAGAAGATGTAGAAGATATTTTAAAAACTATTCCTTCGGAAAGACAAACAGCTTTATTTTCTGCAACCATGCCGGATTCCATTAAAAAAATAGCCGCTAAATATCAAAAAAATTCTCAAACTTTAGAAATTTCTAATAAAAATATCGCAGTTAAAAGTATTAAACAATTTTATTTTATTGTTGCGGATATGAGTAAAAATTTAGTTTTAGAACGTTTATTAGATTATCAAAATCCAGATTCTGTTATTATTTTTGCTAATACTAAAAGAAATGTTGATAATATTACTGATTATTTGCAAACAAGAAATTTTTTAGTAGATGCTTTGCATGGAGATTTGAAACAAAATCAAAGACAATATGTTCTTAATAATTTTCGTAATAAAAAAATTAAAATTTTAGTAGCTACTGATGTAGCAGCTCGAGGTTTAGATATTTCTGATGTTCAAATGGTAATTAATTACGATTTATCTAATGATTATGAAAGTTATGTTCATAGAATAGGTCGTACCGGTAGAGCTGGAAAATCGGGAGTTTCTTATAGTTTTATTAATATTCGACAAAAAATGAAATTAAAAAACTTAGAATATTATTTAAAAGAAAAATTATTATTAGCGGAAATTCCTAAAATTGAAGATATTTATCAACAACAAGATCAATTATTTAGGAATAAAGTAATTCAATTAGTAGAAAATTATCAAAGCAATAATTTATCAATTGATACTGTTTTAATGGATAATTTATTAGAAAAATATAATCATGAATTGATTATTAAATCTTTGTTGAATTATATATCTCCTTGTCGCAAAAAATATGAAAATATTATTGTGCGAAATGTTTCTAGTTATAATAATGATGATTTTATCAAAAAACCTTATAATAAAAATAATCGTATTAATGGTGATTATGTTAAAAAATATGAACATAATAATGTTAATATGACGAAATTGATCATTAATATTGGCAAAAATGATCGTGTTTATAATCCTGCTACTTTTTTGCAAATTTTATATGATAAATTTAATATTTATAGAAAAAACATTGGTTATATTCAACATTTCCCTGATAAAACAGTTTTTGAAATTAATAATAACTTGGTTCAAAGGATTAAGTCTAAAAAAGATATTTATTGGGAAAATAAATTAATAATTATTAGTGATAATTTAGATAATTATTCTAATATTAATAACAAACATAATAATTAATAAATACCTTAATAAAAAATATTTTCGTTAAATAAAAAATAAAAAAGTCAAATTGTTATTTCATATAAGGATAAGCAATTTGACTTTTTGTATTTATAAGAGATAAAACTTTTTAAATACATTTATTGAATTATTTTATAAAATCATAAAATGTGATTTTGTTTAATAATATATCGATTTTATAAATATTAAATCTTTAGTTATTATGTTTTTTAAAAAGCGTTTTTTGTTTTAAAAATTGAGTTAAGCTTGCTAATGATATATAAATGATACTTATTATAATAAAAGGTGTTATAGTATCGTAAGTAATAGCTATATTACGTTGTGCTGTCCATAATAAATTTGGTAATCCAATAATAGAATATAAAGCAGTTTCTTTTAAATTTACTATAAATTGATCCCATATATTTGGTATTTCTCTTTTTAATATTTGTTCTAATATAATGTGTCTAAATACTTGTTTTGAAGTTAAACCGAGAGCATAGGCAGCCTCTATAGGTCCATATTCTAAAAAATTAATTTGTCTAGACATGTTGTTTAAAAAATAAAACGCATTATTAAGTAAAGTTATTGTTAAAGAGATGCAGAAAATTCCCATTAAGCCTTTTAAGAAAGATATTCTTTGAATTAATAAATTATACATTAATACCACTTGAATAGTAATAGGAACAGCTTTTGCAAAATGAATACATAAAACTAATATATAATTAATTGCTTTTTTAATGGGTTTTTTTGAATATTGACACCATATTTTTAAAGGCAATAATATTAACGCTAATAAGAATCCAATTAAAATAGCATCTATAGCTAGAGTTAATGATATATAAAAACTATCTTGGTAAGTTTTTATTATATTTACAATTCGAGTTCCTATTGTATTGTTTTGTTTATTATGAATGTGATCGTTTTTATAAGTTTGTATAGCTTTTTCGCGTAAATTTTCCATTATATTTGGATTATATGTTTTAATTTCATCAATTTTTTTAGTGATTTCTTGATATAATTTTTGATTTTTGGAGTTTATAAAAATACCTAATGGATGTTGTAATTCTTTTTTTGAATCATTGTTTTCGTTATCGATTAATTGTAAGGATTGAAATTTGTTTTGTTTATTTGCTTTTAAAAATGTCATTAAATTTATAACAGGATGTTCAAAAATAAATAAATCTACACGATTATTTTCTACTTCGTTTACACAATTTACTAAATCTTCTTTGAGATTAGATTTATGTAAATTTAATTTATGTAATATTTCTATATCATAAATAGAACTAACTGTAGTGGTTGCACTTATGTCGTGTTGTTTAATTAAAGTTTGTAAATCTTTTAAAGTAATTTCTTTTTTATTGATATAATTTTGGAATTTAAGATTATCTTTTCGAATTAAAAAACCAATTTTTGATTTATCATATTCGATAGTTTTCATTCTTTTTTTACGTTCTTCTGTAATATTCATGTTACCAATGGCAGCATCAATAGTTCCTTGCTCTACTTCATTTAAAATACCAGGGAAATTTAATGATTTTATTTTTAATTGTTTATTCATTTTTTTTGCTAATTCTTGAAATAAAAAAATGTCAGAACCACTTACATATGTACCTGCTTCTGTGCGATAACTATTATGATTATATGAATTACTGTCGAAACATAAAGGTGGAGAATTACTTACTACACCTAACATAATGCTGTCTGAAGAAGGTTTTTTAGAATTGCAAATTTGCAATAATTTATAATGCAAAAATAATATTATTATAACAAAAGTAAAAATTTTTAAGATTTGTTGGATTTTCGATTGAAACATTTAAATATTAGTTCTCTTTCTTATTTTTTTTAATTATTAAATTTTTGGAGATATTGCGCTAATTTTTAAAAAAATTATAATTTTTAACATTTATTTACAATATTATTTTTTTTCTTGTTCGAAAAAATATTTAATTTTAGGACATTTATTTAATTTAAAAATGTCATTTAAATTGCCTGTTTCTGCGATTTTTCCATTTTCTAATAAATAAATTTTATTGGAAACTTTCTTTGCAAATTGCAATTCATGAGTCACAATGATAAGAGTTATATTATGTTTATATACTAAATTTTTTAATAATTTTAATATTTCTTGAGCAGATTCGGAATCTAAAGCTGAAGTTGGTTCATCAAGTAAAATAATTTTCGGTTCCATACATAAAGTTCTGGCTATAGCTACTCTTTGTTTTTGTCCTCCGGAAAGTTTTTGAACATTTTCGTGAGCAAATTTGTCCATTCCTACTTCTTTTAATTTTTTTAAAGCTTTACGAGAAGCTTCTGTATAATTCATTTTAAATACACATCTTAATGCTAGACAACAATTTTCTAAAACAGTTTTTTCCGAAAACAAATTAAAATGTTGAAAAACCATTCCTATTTGTACTCTTAAATCAGTTAGGGAAGTATTTGAATCTAGAAGATTATAATTATTAAAAAAAATTTTTCCTGAATCTGGTTTAGTTAATAAATTTAAGCACCTTAATAAAGTTGATTTTCCGGAACCAGAACGACCGATAATAGAAACTATTTCTTTTGTTTTTATTTGCAGATTAATGTTATTTAAAATTATTTCTTTGTTAAAAGATCTTTTTAAGTTTTTAACTTCTATTATATAGCTCATTATAATTTTTACGCTCCTTTTTGGATTATAAAATTTAATTTTTATAAATAATTGTCAATATTTTTAGATTTTTATGATATTTTTAATCTAATTGGTTTTAATTTTTAAAATTCTATAAAAAAAAATGATGTTTGTCAAATTTTTAATAAAATATAAAATATTTTTGTATTTTATTAAAACAAAAATTTTTGATAAAATGCTTTGTGGTATTATAGTAAAGGTATAATTTTTTAGTTTACCATTAATTTTTGAAATTTTTGCATTGATATATAATTTTTTAATTGTGATATTTTGGTTATTTTTTATTAAATTTCAATTAATTTTTTGATTTTTTGAAAATTTTTTGTTTCTTTAGTTTAAAGAATATAAAATGATGATAAAAACAATAACATTAAATTAGTATAAAGATAAGCTTTATATTAAAATTAATCTAATGTGTAAATTAATTAATAGTATTTGAAAAATAATTTAATAACAAAGAAAATAGGTATTTAAATTATGAATAAAAAAAATATTAGAAAGAAAAAAATCTTTTTATTATCCATTTTAATAGCTTCTATTTTATTTTTTATTATTTTCATTTTTATGGGCAATATTTTAGTTGCTATTGGACAACAACACGATGAAATTTGTTCAAATGTTAGCAGTTCTTTGGAAAATAATTTAGAATCAGGACAAAAAGATTTGATTTTAAATCTGACGAATTATGCCGAAAAAAGTGTTAATGATATTACAGATCATATTAAAAATACAGTAGATCAAATAAGTCTAAAATTTGATAAATCTGTTGATGATTTAAAAGAAAATGTTCAACTTAAGTTGTATAAATCTATTGATCATTTGGAAAAGCACACTAAAGAACATTCTAGTAAAATTTTTTATCAAGTTTTAGAACCTGAAATTTCAAAAAATTTAACTAGTTTAAAATCTAATATTTTAAATATTTTTTCTGATTGGCTTTATGATACTTTGAAATTAGATAAGATTTGGCAACCTATTAAAAACATTAAAAACACTTTATTATCTTTTTTTCCTTATAAATCTGATGATTCAATTGATAATAACTACAATTCTAATATAAAGATAGAAGAAATTGACGAAGAAATTAAAAAAGAGATTGAAATAGAAAAAATTGATTAATATTTATTTGTAATATTATAAATATTGAATTAAATTTATTTGTTGATCTTAAAAAAAATCAATTTATTATTTTTTTAAGTAATAGATTTTGAAATTTATAGTATTTATAAAAATAAAATTATAATGGATTTGTTTTATATAAACTTAATTATATTATTAATTGTTTTTATGTGCTGGAATATTTTTAATATTTTTTCGAAAGTTATATAAGTATTTATAGTTATTTGATTCTTTGGTATTGGTTTATTTTAGTTTTTTTGGGGTTATTTTAGGAAATTATATAAAATATTGATTGTTATTTATCTTTCGTTTTGGATTTATTTTTAGATGTATTTTTTAATATAGATGTGATTATTTTGTTAAAAAATAATCACGTTTTATTTAACATTATATAAATATATTTTTATTAATTTTTTTATATCTGTTTATTTTTGTTAAAATTAGTTTATAATATTAAATGTAGTAATTATTTAATTTAAAATTTTAATTAAAGGAATGTAATTGCTACACGATTTTGACACTTATTTTTCTATGATAGATTAGTGTAAAAATGTTTTTGTTTATTTATTAATTTTGATTTTTTAATTGAATTTAATAAATATTTGATTTTGAAATTTGAATTTGAACATTGAAAAAAATATAAAAAATTATATTGTATTAAACATAATTGTAAATTATTTTAACTTTTTTAATAAAAAAAGATAGTATTGAAAATAATTTATCAATATTTTGATTTAAAATTGGTATATTTAATTATATAAAAGAAGGAAATAATAAATATAAATACTGCAAAAAAACAATTTATGTCATTAAAAAATATTAAAATTTTATCTGTTATTGTATTATTCATGATTATAGGAGCGATGGCATTTATTTTTTCGAACCATTCAGAATCATCATTTATGCCTTTTAATTCTAAAGAAAATTTAACATCAGGGACCATTTTGCCTGAAGATCCTAAATTAAAAATAAACAATGATTCATTAATATTGCCGGAAGAGAATGATGATGATTTGAAGTATCAATTTTCATCTATAAGCGATAATAATGTTAATTTCCCAGAATTAAAAGATGAAGAAATTGCGAGTGTTTTAAGTAGAAAATCTTCGTTATTATCAGATGTTAATTCTACAAATGAAATGCAATCTAATATAGATGAAATCGAATCTAAAACTAAATCTAATTTTAAATTTAGTTCTTTATTTAAACCATTTCGTAATATTAAGAAAAATTTAAAAAAACTAAAAAAAATTAATTCTGCCAATACTCTTGTAAATCATAATGTTGATTTAGAACCAGAGTATGCTACTATTCAACAAAATAATACTTTAGAGAACCATAAAAACCGTTCTGCTGTTGAATTTTGTAAATTAATTGAGTCTCCAGGAGTTATTGCTTATAATAATAAATAAGTTTAAATTAATAAGTTCACCTAAATAATATCTAGGAATTTTTAATTATAATATATTGAAAAAAATCTAATATTAATTTTGGAGGTCTTGGGAAAATCACTAGTTTTTATTGATTTATAAAGTTTTTTAAAGTTTTTTATTAATTCTATTAAATATGATTAATATTTTGTTACATCAATATAAATTAATTTATTTGCATTAAATTTAAGTTTTTTGTTATATTAAATTTTTTAAATTATATTTTTAATTCTAAAAAAGATCTTGAAAAACAGATCTTTTTTATTTATTTTTGTTTTTTTGATATTTTTTATAAATATTTTAATTTATTCAATATACATTGTTAAATTATTTTTTAATATTTATTAATTTAATTTGGACTATATTCGTTAGAAAGATATTGGTCTAAATAGTTTTAATATGAAAATTCAAAAAAATTATTTATTTTTTTTTGTTTTTTTTTGTGTTTTTAAAATTTTAATTTTTTTATTTTGGTCTAATCTTATAATTAAAAGTAAAAATATTAATTTAACTCATTTTTCTTTACTTAACTCAAAATTTTCACAAGAACAAGATATTAATTTTGATAAAGAACTAAAACAAATTGAAATTAATGAATTTAAAGCTTTATTAAAAATTAAAAACTCTTTTCCTCAATATTTCCAGGAATCAAATAAAGATAAAATAAATTTTTTATTAAATCAAGTTTTAGTGTTGATTTTAGGTGAAATTAAAAATCATAATTATCAATTTAATAATCAAGAATCAATTTTTGATTTTACAAAGTATTTATCTATGTTAGATAAATATGATTTATTTAATGGATTCAAAGATAAAATAGAAGAAATAGTTTTCGATCCGGATAAATATATTTTTGTTTTTCCTGGTAGTTCTGTTGAATTTCAAAATTATGATAAATATTTAATGTATAAAGACAGTTCCTTTAAATTGGATAATAAAGGTATTTTTTGGAGTAATTGGTTTCCTAAAAATTTTTTATTTATATCTAAAAATTATTTAGATACTGTTTTAAAATTAAGTATAGATATTTGGGATTCAAAAAATAATCAAGATAAACAATCATTTATAAATGAATTAGAGTTATTGCAGAAAAAATATATTTTATTGTCTAAAGTGGATACAGATTTTCATTTTATTAAACATAAAATAAAAAAAATAAACGTTTTTTCAAATACAGAAAGAGATATTATTGCTTCTTTGAAACAAACTATTGCAGATAAAGAATCTCAATATCGTCAACAAGCAGATTTATCCGAACAGGAACGTCACCAGTTAAAATCTGAAATCGATGGCTTAAAAGAAGATTTAATAACT
>NZ_JALQCV010000003.1:0-37795 GCF_024425275.1 Candidatus Phytoplasma australasiaticum subsp. ipomoeae | reverse complement strand
ACCATTAAAGCCGAATTACAACAAGATCATCAATCTAGTGAAACAACTATTAATACACTTCAAACCGAATTACGAACTTTACAAGAAAAACGTGATCAATTACAGGGAAATTTGGACAGGGTTAAACAGGATAACGCAGATTTAAAGAACCAAAATGAACAATTAACACGACAATTAACCTCTTTACAAGAGGAAATGGGTTTGTTAAAAGAACGTCTTGCGCAACAACGTAAAATTATTGATCATCTCAATCAAGTGGTGTCAGAAACTCATGATCACCAAAGCAATTTATTAACAAGTATTGCTTCTTTGAAACAAACTATTGCAGATAAAGAATCTCAATATCGTCAACAAGCAGATTTATCCGAACAGGAACGTCACCAGTTAAAATCTGAAATCGATGGCTTAAAAGAAGATTTAATAACTAATAAAGGCAAGGTTGCTCGATACGAAAAAGATTTAGAAAAAGCGCATCAAGATTTGGCAAACATCTCTGTATCATTGGAAACCATTAAAGCCGAATTACAACAAGATCATCAATCTAGTGAAACAACTATTAATACACTTCAAACCGAATTACGAACTTTACAAGAAAAACGTGATCAATTACAGGGAAATTTGGACAGGGTTAAACGTGATAACGCAGATTTAAACCAAAAAATAGATAATCACCTTAATACTTTTGAACGTGTTTTAAAAAGTATGGAGACTGTTACATCTTCATTGTTAAATTTTTTAGATAAAAAAGATTCTGAAAATATTAAAAATACATCTTTAAATATTGATGCTCAAAGATTTTTTAAAGATACTTCTCAAATGCCTTTATTTAGTCAATTGATTGGTATGTCTAACGAAAAAGAACAATTGCAAGATTATCTGAATTATCTTAAAAATACTAATCAATATTTGACCATGGGTATGAAAAAGCCTCCTAAAGGTATTATCTTGTATGGTCCTCCAGGTACAGGTAAAACTTATTTAGCTGAAGCATTTGCTCGAGAATCAGGTTTATCGGTTTTTACTTTATCATCTTCGGATTTTTCAAAAACTTATGTAGGTGAAGCTCCGAGATTAATAGAAAATCTTTTTATGGAAGCTCGTAAAAAATTTCCAAGTATTATTTTAATAGATGAATGCGAAAGTGTATTTCGTTCTCGATCGAGCAATTCTTTGACTACTGATCATGGTAATATTGTGGCTGCTTTTTTATCTTATTTAGAAGGTGTTCACGAAGATAAAGAAAAACCTGTGTTTATTGTCGCTATGACAAATATCTTAGAAGAAATAGATTCAGCTATTTTAAGTCGTTTTGATAAACGTATTAAAGTTGATTTGTGGGATTTACCTTCTATTCAGGAATTTTTAAAATTAAAAGCTAAAGATTATAAATTAGATTTAATGGCTTATGATTATTTGATAAATGATATTCCTAAAATTATATTTAAGTTTAATTATGATGAATTAAAAACTCCTCGTGGTTTAATTAGTTTATTAAATCAAGCTGTTACTATCTCGCAAAGATTAAATCATCAACATCCTTATATAAAATTAATTGATTTGCAGTTATCTTTAGATTTAAAACTAGAAATTAATCAAGTTAATAAGGGACAAGGTAATTGGGAAAATCATCAACATCAAGCTAATAATTGGAAAGATTTAGCTTTTATTAAAGAATACAATGGTATCCCTATTAAGCAACTTTTTGAAGATAACGATTTCGAACCAATAGAATTAGAATATTATCAATTAATTAAAAATAATAGTCAAGAAAATAAAAAACCTGTCTATATTTCTTTAAGAAATGATGGAGGTTATTTTTATGATATTCATTTGAATAATATGTGGCCTGAACATTTATTAGGTTTTTATTTAGATTTTAAAGAGGTTATAACTGATAATTTGAGCTTTTATAATAGTTTGCCAACTTTAAAAATTTCTAATCCGGAAGAACTTTTAAGGTTATATATTACAAATGATAAATATAAGGTTAATTGTATATATTTTGTTTGGGATTTATCTAAACAAAAAGAAATTATTTCTTTATTGTCTGAAAAATGGGAAAATTTTATTAAAGAATATCCGTTTTTACGAAAAAAAAAGAATAATATGATAGAAGAGATTAATCCCCGAATTAATTCTTTAAATGATTTGGTATTAAATGAATTATTTAATGATTGGTTAAAACAATTTAAAGATAAATGGATTAACGAGATAATTTCTAAAATAAATTTATCTCAGAAAATGATTAAGGATTTATTGAATTTAAATATTGTTAAATTGATTGAAGAAGAAATCAATTTATGTTGGAAAGATTATAATATTTCTCGAGAAACTTGTTTAGAAAAGATTATTATACGATTAAATAAAGATCTTTATGATCGCCTTAAAAAATTGATTAATGATAAAATAACTGAAATAATTAATCAAATGAGTTTAAATAAAAAAATATTTTCTCAAATTCAAATTGAACAAATTAAAGAATATTTAAAAAAAACAACTATTCAAGAATTTGATCAAGAATTAGATTCATTGATTCGAGATAATATTTTATCTGAAGAAATTTTAAATAAAATATTTATGAATCAAGAAAAATATTTTTATCAACAAGATAGTTTATATTATAGAATTTGGGAAGAAAAAATATATCAACATTTAGATCTCTCTGTTCCTATTTTCGAAAAATCTAAATTGAAAAAAAATTTAATAAATCAATTAATTAAAAATTATTTTCAACAAAATTTAGAATTGGATAATATTATTGATAATTTAAAAAAATCAATCGAGATTTATCAACAACAATTTGAACAAAAGTTAGAAACAAAAATTAATCAAATTGTTAATCAATATTTTTTGTCTAATTATTTTCATGATTCTACTGATCTTAACACTATCAACTTAATCAGTAAACGAGCTAGTTTATGGATTAATCATAATTTAAAATTAGATGAAACAATTACATCAGAAGAAGAAATTGAAAATATGGTATTTAATTTTTTACAAAAATATTCAAAAAATATAATTAATACTCAACAAGGTTGGCAATTTTGGTTAGAACGTAATTTTATTAAAATTATTATTTTTATTATTTTATTTTATTTTGGTTATTCTTTGTTGCGTTTTTTTAATATAAAAAAATAAATTTAAAATTAATCAATTTGTTTAATTTTCCGTTTTATAACGGAGAATTATTGTTGATAATTTTAAAAAAAATAAGATTTTTTTTATTTCTTACTTTATATTTGTTATAATCTATTGCGTATTAACATTTTTTAAAATAAAAATTAATAAATTTTTTTATGGAGCAGTACTCAAGTGGCTATAAGAGGCATCTCTGCTAAGGATGTAGTTCAAGAAATTGATGCAAGGGTTCGAATCCCTTCTGCTCCGCCATTTTTATTTTTTGGATAATGAAATTTTAAAAAAATTTTAAATAAAAAAACACTCTCTAAATGTTTTTATACACATTAGGAGAGTGTTTTTTTATTTGTTTTAATAACAAATTTAAATATTTATAAATGATTTTTATGTTGAGGTTTTTTGTTAAATTGATAAATTATAAGTAAAAATGTTATTGTTATTATAACGCACAATAAGTAAAATAATTTGGTTGCTAATGAAGAGTTATTATCTGATGAAAGTTTAAAATTATCATTATCACTATTGTTAGTGTTAGTATTAGAATTATTATCAGTGTTTATAACTTGATTAATTTCATCTTTTAAATTTGTTAATTTTATGAATTCGTCGTTAAAAGTTTGTTTTATTATGGTATCTAATGATAGTTGTTTATAATTTGTAGATTGATCAATGATCTTTTCCTTTATAAGTTGTGCTTCCACGGGTATATATATGTTTTCTATTGCTATTTTTAGTTCGTCAAGTTCGTTTTTTATATCATCATTTAAGTGTTTGCTCGTTGCTAAACTCAAAATATCAGAATTTAATTGTATTAGTTTTTCCGTTTTGTCTTGGAAATTATTACATATCTCTTGAAATTTTGTTAAATTATTTGTTAATAAATCAATAGTTACTTCTTCTGGTTGTGTATTTTGTAAGTATAATGCACTTTCAATTAAATCGTTAATTGTATTTAAATATTCTGTTATTGAATCATCGAGTTCTTTTGATTTTGTTTTTAATTCATCGTTATCTTGGTTTGGTAGATTTTTTACTATATTATCAATGCTATTAATTTGGTTTCGGACTGAAGATATTTTTTCATCTTTTTTATCAAATAATGTTGATTTTAGTTGTTTAATGTTGGCATTTTCATTAAAAAAAGTATATATAGCTTTTTTTATTTGATCATATTCATTGATTAAAGCGTCGCATTGTGACGATAATGATGAATTTTTTGCTATTTCTGGTTTACTTTTAATTTCTTGTAAAAATGCCAATATATCGTCTGCTGTCGAAGTTTCTTCTGTCGTATTAGCTTTTAATAAAAATTTTGAATTTAAAGTTATATAATTAAAAGTAAATAATATTAAAATTATGAAAATATTTAATGAATTTTTAATGTTAAAAAATTTTTTGATATTGTTTATTTTTGTATGCATATATGTAAAATTTATCCTTTCATTAGTAAGATTAAAAAAATAAAAAATCATAATAAATTTGTTGATATTTTAATCTTATACAAGATTAATTCTAACATATTTTTTTTTTAAGATAATGTTTTATAAAAATTTTATTGTTAATTTTTTTAATTTTTTTTATATTTAATGGTTTAAAAAATTATTAATTTTAAATTAAAAATCAATTAAGTTCGATAAAATGATTATTTTAATATTGACTTTAATGGTTAATGTTGTTAGAATAAAAAGCAGTTTAATTAATTGAATTTTTTAATTTTGATTACGAACTATAAATATTCGAAATATTTAATTTGGGTTAAAAAAATTTAATATGTGAAGTTTTATTTAAGTGAGTATTTTGATATTTTGTTTATTTTATTTTTTATTTAAAATTATTTTATTTCAGATTATTATGAAAATGCATTTAGGCCCGTTGGAGAAATGGTTAACTCACATGCCTTTCACGCATGCATTCACGGGTTCGAATCCCGTACGGGTCACCAGATTTAAAATTATTTTGTTTTTATAAATATTGCACCCATAGCTCAACTGGATAGAGCATCTGACTACGGAGGGCGCAAAAGATGCGCATAATTCCGCTATTTAACGCATAGCCTGGAGCGATAATCTCCAGAGGTCACGTAAACACTGTAAGGTGGGCTTGATTAATTGTCTCGAAAGAGTAATTAATAACAGCAAAAGCACGCAAGCGCGATGAGACGAAATATCTAGTCAATAAGTCGGCGCCAGACCAGAAGTCAAGGAGAAGGTGAAAATCCCTAATCAGTTAAAAAGTGTGGTAATTTCAGAGACATCTTCGGTAAGATATTGATAATAATAACCGAGATTTTGAAGGTAAAAGATATAGATTCGTAGTATCTTTTAATTATCTGTAAAGTTAGTTCAACTGACTCTTCAAACAAATACCTTTTTATGTTTTTTAAAATACATAAATGCCTCAATTTAATAAATAAATTGTAAACTGAACCTAAAACTTCACGTAGAATTATGTCGTAACTTTGATCTCCCTAAAGATAGATTTTTGATAAAAATCTTAAAACAGCCAGTGGCTGATCCAAGGGAAAAGTGAAACTTAGAGTAGTCGTCAGTTTAATTCTAAAATTGGAATATTTTAGAAGAACCTGATCACGGCGAAGGATAATAACCTTTACAAGGCGAAAGAGTTTCAATATCTTTCAGTTTTTTATTTAATAAACTTAAAAATTAGTATTTAACTATTTTATCAATCCGCGTTAAGGTTCTTTTTTAATTTATGGATAATTTAACTTAAAAAATTTTTTCTAAAAATTTATTAAAATTTTTGTGATTATTATTTTTTATTTAATCATATTTATTTTTAAAATTTTTTAGTACCGGAGTAGATGAATAAATTATTAATATCTAATAGTTTTTTTTGATTTTAAGTTATTAAAATCTAATTCATCAACTATATGTTTAAAATCGATATAAACCTAAACCGGTTTAAACGAGTGATTATTTAGTGGATATTTTAAAATATAATAACATACTATTAATATGAGTTAGTAATAATTTTTTTATGTATTTAAATAACAAAACAAAGATATTAGGAGCCGGATGTTTGGAAACTTACTTGTCCGGTTCTGTGGGGGGCTAATTTCGAATATGAAATCTAATTAATTATTTTTCTAAACCGATTTAATCTATCCTAATTCAGAAGGTTGGGGGTTCAAATCCTCTTGGGTGTGCCATTCATTATTATTATTATTTGTCGGGAAGTAGCTTAGTTTGGTTAGAGCGCCTGGTTTGGGAGGGCGAGAAAGATGCCCAAAATTTTTAGTGGCTTAACCATCCACCATCATTATGATAATATGATGCAACATATATCTGGTTAATTAAATCGAAAGATTAATTGATTATAGCAAGATATAAAAGCGCATTGAGTAAAATAATTTTTACAATAGATTAGTGCAAGTTGAATGATGACTATGGATAAACTTTAATTAGAGTCTAAGAGAATTAAGAAATCGATTTTAATAAAGATAAACTAATAATTTTAGTTATTTTGAAGTTTTATTTTAATTTGTCCCAAGATTAAAATAATTATCACCTTTAGTTTTTTAATTAAAGGACTACATTTAAGATTCACCTATTTTAAATTTTTTGGTTAAAACAGATTTTAATTTATTATAGGTTATCTCACCTAAGGTCATCGGGTAAATAATTTGGAGTAACTTCTATCTCCCTAAACTGTATTATATCTTTTATAATTTTAAATTTATAATGCGGCAAGGGAAAAGCAAAACCATAGTAGTCATGGTGTATTCAAGGTAAGTTTTGGAATATTCTTATCATATGATCCCATTTAAGAGATTAGGAAAACTAATTACAAGGCGAAAGGGGCAAAATAATTTCTATTTATAATTGAATATCTCTAAAGTTAATAAAATTTAAATTTTATTCGTTAGAAATATTGAAATGAAATTATTTAAACGCCGTATACTTGGAAACTTGTTTGTACGGTGTTGTGTGGGGCTTGTTGTAATAATGAAAAAATCATGAAACGCAATAATTCTATCACAATCCAGGAGGTCGCGGGTTCGAATCCTGTCTTCCCGACCATTTTATTATTAATTTTAAATTTAATTTATCTAAAATTATGCGAATGTCGTATAATGGTTATTACCCTAGCCTTCCAAGCTAGATATGTGGGTTCGATTCCCATCATTCGCTCCAGTTTTAAATTAAAATTTATACAATAATAATTTGTAGCTATCTTATATAAAAAAATATTCTATTTTTAAATTTCGTCTTTTAATTTATTATTGTATTAATTTTATTTTATATTTTTATAAAAAAACTATTTAAAAGATGCTTGACATTATTATTTGATTTTAATATAATTTGATTATCTATCTGTTTTATTGGGGTTTATTTTAAAGTTTTACCATTTCTTTTGGTAGTTTTTATTATATATTATGATTTTCATTGTTATTTTAAATGTTGCTGTTATGTCGGATATTATTGTTTTATAAATTTAATAACAAAATTTAAATATTTTTTTATTTTATTTAATTGGTTAATGTTTTATTATATATTTAATTTTACAATTTATATAAAATTTTATAATTTATATAAATTATTAATTGACAATTGTTATTAATTGTTTAAATGGAGATTTTTTGAATTTATGACTAATAATACTACAGTATTTTATAATAAAAACTTAACTGATTTAAATCGCACTTCTAGTATGAGTGAAAATGATTTAAAAAGAAAATGGTATATTATCGATGCCAATCAAAAAGTTTTAGGAAGAATAGCGACAAAAATTTCTTCTATTTTGATGGGTAAACATAAAACTGTTTATACTCCTCATATCGATAATGGTGATTATGTAATAGTTATTAATGCTAAAAAAGTTAATTTAACAGGAAAAAAAGTTAATCAAAAAAAATATTATAGACATTCAGGATATCCTGGCGGCTTGACTCAAGTAAAGTTTCAGGAAATGATGCAAAAATTTCCTAATAGAATCATTGAAAAAGCGGTTTTTGGTATGTTACCTAAACATAAATTAGGTAACAAAATAAGAAAAAAATTGTTTGTTTATGCTGATAATATTCATAAACATAAAGCTCAAAATCCAGAAAATTTAGAGGTATAATTTTAATATGACAATAATACAATTTAATGGAACTGGCAGGCGTAAAACTTCTGTTGCAAGAACTATTTTAAGAACAGGTTCAGGAAATATTATAATTAATAACAGAAATTTTGAAGAATATATATCATCCCCTATTAATCGTTCGGAAATTTTAAAACCTTTAAAATTAACTAATGAGTTAAATTGTTATAATATTCAAGTTATTGTTCATGGTGGAGGCTCTACCTCTCAAGCAGAAGCTATTCGTTTGGGCATTTCTAGAGCTTTGTTAAGAGCTAAACCATCTTTGAGAAGTATTTTAAAAAAAGCAGGTTTTTTAACTAGAGATGCTCGTATTGTAGAACGCAAAAAACCTGGTTACAGAAAATCACGAGCTCGTCCTCAATTTTCTAAACGTTGATGTTTTTATAATTTTCATTTTTATTTATTATTGAAATTAAATTTTTAAATTTAAATGATTAGTTTTGGTTTTCTTAAAAAAGGGGATAGTTATGGAATCTGTGAGATTGCGTTATGCGCCAAGTCCGACTGGTAACGGGTTACATATCGGCAATGCTAGAACAGCATTTTTTAATTATTTATTTGCTCATTTATTTAAAGGTTCTTTTATTATTCGTATAGAAGATACAGATACTATTCGTAATATAACTGGTAGCGAAGAAAAACAACTATCACAATTGAAATGGTTAGGTTTGGATTGGTCTGAAGGTCCTGATATCGGAGGATGTTATGGTCCTTATCGGCAATCCGAAAGATTATTGATTTATGAAAAATACACACGATTATTGTTGGAAAAACAATTAGCATATAAGGTTTACTCTGATGAAAATAAAAATGATTATGTAGTTCGTTTTAGAGTACCTAAAGATCAACAATATTCTTTTGTAGATTTAATTCGTGGTCCTATTAAATTTGCTAGTAAAGATATTGAAGATTGGATTATATTAAAGGAAAATGGTTATCCTACTTATAATTATGCTGTCGCAATAGATGATCATTTGATGAAAATTTCTCATATTTTTCGAGGAGAAGAGCATATTACTAATACCCCTAAACAAATAATGATTTATCAAGCTTTTAACTGGGATATACCCTGTTTCGCTCATATGTCATTAATTTTAGATAAAAATAAAAAAAAAATGAGTAAACGTAATTTCGATGCGATTCAATTTATTGAACAATATCAAAATTTAGGTTATTTACCGGAAGCAATTTTGAATTTTTTGTTTTTTTTAGGGTTTTCTCCGCAAACTAATCAAAATATTTTGAACAAAGAGCTTATGATTAATTTATTTAATGTTAAGCGTTTTATTAAAGATCCTGCTGTTTTCGATATTGATAAATTAAATTTTATCAATAAAGAATATTTAAAAAAATTATCTTTAGAAGAATTAGTTATTAGAGTAAAATTTTTTTTTCAACAATTTAATATTGATTTACAAGACGATCAATTAAGTAAATTAGTTATTTTATTACGTGATAGATTATGCTACGTAAAAGAAATTATTGAAATTTATAGATGGTTTTTTGAAACTGAACACAAAATAACAGATGAATTAAAACTTTTTTTACTAAAAAATAAAGGATACGAAGTTATACCTATTTTGTCGGAATTGTTGAATAAATTGGATATTTTTCAATCTTTAAATTTAAAACAAATAATTTTAAATTTAAAAAATCATTTTAATATAGAATTAAAACTTTTATTTAAAATAGTTAGAATATTATGTACTTGTCAATTACAAGGTCCTAATTTATTTGATTATCTAGAACTTTTAGGTAAAGATAAAGTATTAAATAATTTAGAAAAATTTAAACTAATTTAATGATTCATTATTTGATTAGAATAATTTTATTTTTTTCTTTTTTTTGATAAAAATAAATGTTATTTATAAAGTATAAAAAAATTTAAAGATATAAAAAGGTTTTTTAATGTTACAACTTTATAATTCTTTAACTGGTATTAAAGAGGATTTTCATCCTTTGAATGGTTCGCTAGTTAATATTTATGTTTGTGGTCCTACCGTCTATGATCATCTTCATATAGGTAATATTAGATCTTTAATTTTTTTTAATCTGTTAAAAAAATATTTAATGTTTATAGGCTTTAAAGTTTTTTGGGTTGTAAATATTACCGATTTGGATGATAAAATTATTAAAGTTGCTATTAAAAATAAAAGTACTGAGAGACAAATAGCTAATTACTATAAAGAACATTTTTTTAATTTGTTAGATAAATTAGATATTCACGGAATTGATAAGTTCCCTTTGGTGACTGATTATATAAATCAAATGATTATATATATTAGTTTACTTTTAAAAAAAAAATATGCTTATCTTGGTGACAAAGGCATTTATTTTTGTACTAATAGTATTATTGATTATGGTCGCTTAAGTAGTCAAAATATTGATAAATTATATAAAAATGTTCATCGAAAAAATGTTTTTTTAAAACAAAATTCAGAAGATTTTGTTTTATGGAAAAAAACTGATATCGGTATTCGTTATTCAAGTCCTTGGTTTTTGGGTAGACCTGGATGGCATACTGAATGTGTAGTAATGATTAGAGAGATTTTTCGGAATACTATTGATATTCATGGTGGAGGTCATGATTTAAAATTTCCTCATCATGAAAATGAACAAGCTCAATTTATAGCTAGCGACGGTAAACCTTTAGCTCGTTATTTTATGCATGTAGGACATGTTAATTATCATAATCATAAAATGAGTAAATCTTTAAATAATGTTATTTTAGTGAAAGATTTATTGATGGATATTAAAGAACCTAATGTGATTAAATTTTTATTTTGTCATTTTCATTATTTAAAACCAATCAATTATACTAAAGCCTTAATATATGATATTAAGTTTAAGTACTTTAAAATAGTAAAAATTTTAAACAAAATTAATTTTATATTAGTAATTAATAATTTTTATAATTATGAAATAAATAAAAATTATTTACAAAAATTTCATAAATTTATGCAAAATGATATTGACACTCCTAATGTTGTTACTTTGATTGAACAATTATTAAAAAATATTTCCAAAAATATAAATAATTTATTGGTATTATCGGAATTATATTATACTTTAATTTATATTTTAAATAATTTAGATATTTCGGTTACATTAAATAATGTAACAGAACAAATGATTGAATATTATTATTTATGGCAACAAGCTAAAAATATAAAAGACTTTAATCAAGCAGATTTTTTTAGAAATATTTTATTACAAAAAAATTTTATTTGATCGTTGATTTTAAGTAATTATTATTTTGGAGCAGGTGAAAATATGAATAACGATTTTAATAAAACAAGTTTGGAAAATTCTGCAATTAATAATTTTTCGCATCAAGATTTAAGCAATTTAGGTCTTACTAATCATGAAGTAAATCAAAGATTGAAAAATCAAAAACAATATAAATCAATCAATAATGATAAAAGTATTTTAAGTATTATTGGTAATAATTTGTTTACATGTCTAAATTTGTTATTACTTTTTATTGTTATTGTTATTTTGAAAATTCGACGTTATGATCAATTATTTTTTTTAATAGTTAATTCTTTGAATATTATTATTAGTATTATTCAAGAAATTAAAATAAAAAAAACTTTAGATAAAATTAATTTAATTTTACCTAATAATATTAAAGTTGTTCGAAATGGTCATATTATAGAAATTTTAAGTTCTAATTTAGTTTTAGGCGATTGTTTAGTTTTAGATTTAGGAAATCAAATTGTTGCTGATGCTCGTGTTAAATATGGAGTTTTAGAAGTTAATGAATCATTTTTAACAGGAGAATCTAAATCAGTTTTGAAAAAAACAGGTGATATTTTATATTCTGGTAGTTATATTGTTTCAGGTTCAGCTTATGCAGAAGTTATCGCTTTAGATGAAGACACTTATGTTTCTAATTTGATTAAACAAGCTAAAAAATATCAAAATATTAAAACACCTTTAATAAAAACATTTTCCGCTTTGGTAAAATTAATTTTTTTTGTAACTATACCTACTACTATAATTTTATTTTTTTCTTATAAATCTAATTTTTATAATTTTTCTGATGATTATTTATTGGGGATATGCGGGTTCATGCTTGGTATGACGCCTTCTGGATTATTTTTGTTAATGAGTATGATTTCTATTTTAGGTTTTATTCGCTTATTTAAACGTAAAGCTTACATGAAAGATTTATTAGGGATTGAGATGTTGTCTCAAATAAATATATTATGTTTAGATAAGACTGGTACTATTACTGATGGAAAAATGAGTGTTCAAAAAGTTTTAAATTACTTTAATGATGATGTTATTTCTTTAAACGTTTTAATGGCTAATTTTGTTCAACATTTTTCTAATAACAATCCTACTCAACAAGCTTTGTATAATTATTTTAATGGTTATTTGAATTCTAATATTATTTATAAAGTACGAGATTTGCAATCTTTTTCTAGTATAAGAAAATATAGCGCTATTGAATTTGAAAAATTAGGTACATTTTTATTGGGTGCTCCGGAATTTGTTTTAAAACAAAAAAATGATATTATTGATAAAGATGTTTCAAAATATACTAATTTAGGATATAGAGTATTATTATTAGTTCGTACTAATGATATTTTATCTAATATTAATAATAATACAGATTATCAAGTTATCTCTTTAATTTTGTTAGAAGATATTATTAAAAATGATGCTGTTGAAACTATTAATTATTTTAAAAAATTAGGAATTAAAATAAAAATTATTTCTGGTGACAGTGCTTTTACTACAGGTTTTATAGCTAAACGAATTGGTTTAATTGATTCAGTGTCAGACAAATCTATTAATTTGACTAATTTTAAATCTGAGCAATTGTTGGATATATCAACTAAATACGATGTTTTTGGTAGGGCTACTCCGGAACAAAAACAAATATTAATCTCTTCTTTAAAGAATAATAATCAAAAAGTTGCTATGATTGGAGATGGAGTGAATGATATTTTAGCTTTTAAAACAGCAGATTTATCTATCGCTATGGCTTCTGGTAGTAAAGCTGCTCAAAATGTGGCAAATTTAATTTTAATAAATTCTAAATTTAATTCTTTACCAGTTGTTTTTTTAGAAGGACGTAGATTAATTAATAATTTAGAAAAAAATTCGATTGTTTTTTTAACTAAGACTATTTTTACTTTTTTATTAGCTTGGATTACAATAATTAATAATTTTTTTTGTAAGAATCTAATTTTTTTCCCTTTTACTCCTTTGCAATTAAACTTTATTGATATTTTTTTTATAGGTATACCTTCTTTTTTCTTATCTTTAGAAGCTAATTATAAACCTTTAAATAATTTTTTTATTAGGGATGTTTTAAAAAAATCAGGAATTTATGGATTATTAATTAGTGTCAATTATATTTTGATATTAACTTTATATAATGGATTACCTAATACTTTTCAATCTAATTACCAAATATCCTATTTATTAACTTTAGTAACTGCTTTTATTTTTGGTAATATTTTATTTATAAACTGTCGTCCTTTTAATAAGTTTAAATTATTATTGTTTTCTGTAATTATGTCTATTTTCTGTTTATTAGTTATTATGTTGATATGGCAAGTTCCTTTTATTCGTGAAATTGCAGCGGCTATTAGATATGTTATGTTTACTAAAACTTTTGATTTTTTTCTATTATTTATGATTAATTTGTTAATATTATGGCGAATCAAGAAATAATATTAAATTAAATTTTATTTTGATTTTTTTTTGAAAGAATTATATTATATGGTAATTATTTATGGTAAAAATATAATTAAAGAAGCTATCAAAGCTCAACGAAAAATTTATGTTTTATATATTAACCCTCTTATGAAAGATAAAGCTTTTTTGAATTTTATATTTCAATCTTATCCGAATTATTGTTATTTAGATAAACATCAATTAAATAGTAAAGTTCAAAATAATAATCATCAAGGTGTAGTGGCAGAAGTTCAAGATTATTTTTATAGAAAAGATTTATTGACATATTTAATAGAAAAATCCAATAAAATAGTTAAATTTTTAATTTTGGATGCTATTCAAGATCCTCATAATTTGGGGGCAATTATACGCACTGTAGAAGCAAGTGATTTTGATGGTATTATTGTTAGCAAAAAGCACCAAGTACCTTTGAATAGTACAGTAGCAAAAACTTCTAGTGGAGCTTTAGAATATGTTAATATTTTTTTAGTATGTAATTTATATCAAACTATTTTAACTTTACAAAAATTTAATTTTATAATTATCGGAACTGAAATCGGATTAGATAAAAATATAGATATTATTCCCGTAGAACAATCATTAGCTATTATATTAGGCAATGAAGGTATAGGGATGCGTCCTTTGTTAAAAAAAAAATGTAATTTTTTAGTTAGTATTCCGACACAAGGTATGGTGAATTCATTAAATGTTAGTGTTTCTGCAGCAGTCATTATTTTTTATTTATATATGAAAAATAAAAAATATTAATTTATTTACAATTTAATCATGTTATAATATTGAGAAAAGTTATCTTGATTTAAAAATTTATAATTATATTTTTTATTTATTTTAATTTATATTAATTAATTATTAAATTTTATAAAATTGTCGAGATTTAAAAAAAGAATATAAGAAAATGGTTAAGAGTAATATTTTAATATGTAAGGTTTGTTTAAGTCGTAATTATCGTGTAAAGGTTCATAATCGCAATCAAAAATTAGTTTTAAATAAATATTGTTGCTATTGTAAAAAGCATATTATTCATGAAGAAACGAGATAAATAAAATTATCTTAATATAAAGGAGATAGCTATGGCATATAAAAAGTTTGAAGAAAAACCAACCATTCCTTTAATGCAAATATTAAGGGAAGAATATAGTTTAATTAATGTTTTTTGTGTTTTTTTATCTATGATTTTTCTAGGGATATGTTGTAATTTTATACATAATTCTACAGATCAAAAAACTTTGAGTATTTATTTATTATCTTTATCCAGTGTTTTCTTTGTGATTAGTATTTTTCCTTTTATAAGGAAAATTTTTTTTGATATTCGTTTTGTGAGTTTTCCGACAAAATTTCAAATTTTTAAACAAATTATTCAAGTTTTTTTATTTACAGCTATTTTAATTTTTATTTTAAATTTATTTCAATATTTTTATGATATATATATGATATCTTTTTTTAAAAATATTTTAAAATAAAGTTAATTTTTAGAAATTAAATTTATTTTAATTATTGAAAATTGTTAATGGAATTGTCTTTAGGTGCTGAAAATGAAATCAAAAATAAAAAATAATAAAATACTTGATAACAATGCATTTGGTGAGGATGAAAATAGTTTTCAATCTAAATGGTATATTTTACAAACTCAATCGGGTTATGAAAAAGTTGTTCAACAAGATTTATTAAAAATAGCTAATAGTGGTATCGGAATATCTAGTTTAATTCACGAGGTTATTTGTCCGACCGAAAAACATATTAAAATTAAAGCTGATGGAACTAAACAAGAAATAGAAAAAAAGATTTATATTGGTTATATTTTTATTAAAATGATTATGACAAATCAATCTTGGTTTATAGTTCGTAATATTCCGAAAGTAACTGGATTTTTAGGTTCTATTAAAAAAGAAAAAGGTTCTAAACCTATACCTTTAAGTGAAAGTGAAATTAATCCTATATTATTGAAAATGGGAATAATTTCTAAGCCAAATTATGATCATTTAATTAATAAACAAGTTCAAATTATAAATGGTTCTTTTGCTGGTCAAGTAGGCAGAGTATCTTTAGTAGATTACGAAAGAGATAAAGTTATGGTTGAAATTGATTTGTTTGGTCGAGCAACTCCTATAGAAATTTCTTTTTCTTCTTTTAAAGAAATGAATTAAAATATAATAATAATTTTAAATTTGTTTAGAAATTTAATTAGTATTGCGAAATATGTTATAATACTATGAATATTTTGGATATTTTTATGGATTAATTACGGAATTAATTATTTTTTTATATTTAATAATCGTATTTTTCTCTCATAAAATAGTTTTTTAAACAAATAATAAAATTTTAAACATTTTTAGAAACAAAAAGGTTGGTATTAAATAATTATAATGGCAATAAAAGTTATTAAAAATATTAAGTTACAAATTTTGGCTGGTAAAGCGAATCCTGCTCCCCCTATAGGACCTGTGTTAGGACAAGCTCAAGTTAATATTCCTTTATTTTGTTCTCAATTTAATGAAGCTACTAAAGATAAATTAGGTTTTACTCTGCCAGTAGAAATTACAGTTTTTGATGATAAAAGTTTTAAATTTATTGTAAAAACCCCAATAACAAGCGATTTATTAAAAAAAGCTGCTAATATTTCTAAAGGTTCTTCAGATTCAAGTAAAAATAAAGTAGCTACTCTTAAGTATGAACAAATTATAGAAATAGCTAAATTAAAAATGCCAGATTTAAATGCTTATTCATTAGAACAAGCTTCTAAGATTATAGAAGGAACTGCCATTAATATGGGGATTATTGTGGAAAAATAATAATTTATTGTGCAGTATCAATAAAAAAGAAAGGCATATTATTATAGTATACAAGGCTTAAAATTTATGACAAGAAGTAAAAAATATTTATCAGTTAGTAAAAAAATAGAATTTAATCAAGTTTATAAAATGCATGATGCTATTCAATTGTTATATAATGTTAAAACTGCAAAATTCGATGAAACTGCTGAATGCGTTTTTGTTTTAAATGTGGAACATAAAAAAGTAGATCAACATATACGTGGTTCTGTGGTTTTACCTTATGGTTTGGGTAAAAAGTTTTGTATTGTTGTAATTGCTCAAGGTGAACAGGCTCAGAAGGCTAAAGAATTAGGTGCGGATTATGTTGGCGAACAAGAATTGATTGACAAAATATCTAATGGTTGGACAGATTTTGATGTTTTAATATCTGTTTCTAGTTTTATGCCTTCTTTGACGAAGTTAGGAAAAATTTTAGGACCTAAAGGATTAATGCCTAATCCGAAATTAGGGACTATGACAGATGATGTTGAACAAATTATCCGAGATATCCAAAAAGGTAGAATGGAATATAAAACAGATAAATTTGGTAATCTTCATACGATAATAGGTAAAATATCGTTTAATAAAGAACAATTAACAGGAAATTTGATTTTTTTATATAATCATTTGATTTCTATCAAACCTAAAACAATAAAAGGTGAATTGATTAAAAATATTACTATTTCTTCAACTATGTCGCCTGGTATTAAAGTTGATCCTTTATCCATTAAGTAATATTATAAAAAAATGGTTATATTATTTTTAATTTTTATTATTTTTAAAATAAAAAATTTTTTCAATTATACTATAAATTTATAATTTATATTGTTTAAAAAAAGGAAACAACAATTTATGTTAAAATCTGTTATTAAAGAGAAAAGTAATTATGTTGATTATCTATCTCAAAATATTGATAATTCCAACTTAGTTGTTTTGTTAGAATTTAAAGGTTCGAAAGTAAGTGATTTAACCCATTTACGTCGTAAATTACAAGAATTGGTTCCTTGTAAGTTTCAAATAATACCAAATAACATTATTAAAAGAGCGTTAACTAAATCAAGATATGACGAATTAACAGAATTTAAAAATCCTAAAGCTTTATTTTGGACTTTATCTACTTCTTCAGATATTTTTGTTTCTTTAAATGCTTTATATAAATTTTCCAAGGTTAATGAGTTTTTAAAAATTAATTTTGGTATTATAGAAAATGAAATTTGTTCTGAAGAGCAAATGATTAAGTTAGCGCAAATACCATCTAAATCAGCATTATTATCTATGTTGTTATTTAGTGTTTCAGCGCCTGTTAAAAATATAATTACTGTTTTACAATTATTAATAAAACAGAAACAAGAAAAAATTTAAAATAATAATTATTACATATTATATTTTTAATATTGTATAGAAATCGAAAATATCTGTTTAAAATAGATAAAATTTAATTATAAATAGGAGATTAACAATGGCAGACAACAACAAAATAGAGCAAATTATTGAGTTTTTAGGTGATATGAAAGTTAAAGAATTACAAGAATTAGTAAATAAAATTCAAGATTCTTTTGGTATTGAAATGGAAAATGTTTCAAATTTAAACAGTACTAATGAAGCAGTTTCTACAGAAAAAAATGAACAAACAGAGTTTAAAGTTGTTATGACTTCTGCGGGTCAATCTCGTCCTGCGGTTATTCAATATTTAGCAAAAAATTTTGGATTTAGTATTGGAGATTTACTAACATCATGTAAAACTGAAAATGCTAATTTATTAATTAAAGAAAATGTAAATAAAGAACAAGCTGAAGAAATTAAAAAACAAATAGAAAATTTAGGAGCTCAAGTCAAAATTGAATAAAAAAATATATTTGATAAATTGGTTGAAAAATATAATTTTTCATAACAATAAATAAAATTTTTTGATAACTTAAATATTATGAAACCTGAGAACTAAATTAAGTATCTTAGGTTTTTTATTATCTTTATCGTTATCAGTATTTTTTAATGTTTTTTTTATTAAGAATTTAATTTTTGTGAAATTTGAATTAAATGTATGTTGATATTTGTTGGGAGTTCTAAATAAAAAAATGAAAAAATATTGTAATGTCAAATATGGTACTAAGGTGGAACGACGAAATTATTCTAAAATGAAATATGATTTGGATTTACCAAATTTAATCGAAATTCAAACGAAATCATTTCAAGAGTTTTTAGATTACGGTATTCAAGCATCATTGAAAAGTATTTTTCCTATTGAGAGTTATAATGGTGATTTAAAGTTACATTTTAATGATTTTTTTTTAGAAGAACCTAAATTTAATGCTGAAGATTCCAAAAAAAGAGGTTTTACTTATAGTGCAGAATTATTTTTAAATGTTACCTTGGAAAATGTTATAACTAAACAAACTAAAAAAGCTCGTATATTAATGACTGATTTACCTTTAATGACTATTGCAGGAACCTTTATAATTAATGGTACAGAAAGAGTTGTAGTTTCCCAAATAGTTCGCTCAGCAGGAGCATATTTTACTTCTAAATTAGATAATAAAATTAATAAAAATCGTTTTACTGCCCAAATTATTCCTACTAGAGGTGCTTGGATAGAGTTTGAACAAAATAATAAAGATTTTTTATATGCTAAATTGGATCGTTCAAAAAAAATACCTTTAACTAAATTTATTCATGCTTTAGGATTTGATACTCAAGAAGAAATTGAAAAAGCTTTTGGAATTAATTCTTTATTAGATTTAAGTTTTAAAAAAGATAATGATTCTAATTGTAATGATGCTATTGTAGAATTATATTCTAAATTGCACCAAGGAGAAAGAGTTCCTACTAATGCAGCAAGAGAATTTATTCGTACTCGTTTATTTGATAAGGATAAATATGATTTATCTTTAGTAGGGAGATATAAATTAAATCGTAAATTGGATGTTTTAAATAGAGCTGAAAATACTTTTTTAGCCCAAGATATTAAAGATTTAACAAATAATAAAATTTTATTTCCGGCAGGAACATTTTTAAATTATGAAATTAT
Organism: Candidatus Phytoplasma australasiaticum subsp. ipomoeae; assembly: GCF_024425275.1. Lineage (NCBI taxonomy): Bacteria > Bacillati > Mycoplasmatota > Mollicutes > Acholeplasmatales > Acholeplasmataceae > Candidatus Phytoplasma > Candidatus Phytoplasma australasiaticum. The sequence goes on along the minus strand of NZ_JALQCV010000003.1, from coordinate 17,998 downwards.
TAAACAATTAGCATTACATAGAGATAAATTTCGTGTAGAATTAGTTAATTCAGATTTTCATTTACAAAATCAAAATCATGATGAAAATATATTTACTTATAGAAAAAGTATACATGATAATCAAATTTATATTAAAGAAGATATTGTGCATTTTCAAACGGGACAAGTATTAGTTAAGGCTGATACACTTTTAGACGATAACGTTTTAAATACTTTACTAGAAACTCATAAATATAATATTGATGATAAAATTATTAAATATTTCGCTAATAAAGAGTATATTAATAAAGTTGTTAGAGATCGACAAAAAGTTTTTAATGAGAGTTTAGAAGTTTACATTTTAGATAATAAAAATAATAAAAGTTTTATTAAAATTGTAGGTAATGATCAATCTGAAGATGCAGAAAATATTGTTTTATCTGATATAATAGCGTCTATTAGTTATTATTTAAATCTTTATCATAACATAGGAACTATTGATGATATTGATCATTTAGGTAATAGACGATTAAGATTAATTGGAGAACTTTTAAAAAATCAATTACGTGTAGGTTTAAATAGAACTAAAAAAAACATTAAAGATCGTATGTCTATAAGTAAATTTGAATCTATTACGCCAGGGGGGTTATTTAATTTTTCATCTCTTTCTATGGCTATTAAAACTTTTTTTTGTAGTTCTCGTTTGTCTCATTTTATGGATCAAATTAATCCTTTGGCGATTATTACTCAAAAGCGTAGAATTTCTGCATTGGGTAGCGGAGGTATCGATCGTGATCGAGCAGGTGTAGAATTAAGAGATGTTAATGACTCTTATTATGGTAGATTATGTCCTATTGAAACTCCAGAAGGACCATCTATCGGACTTATTTGTTCGTTGGCTACTTATGCTCAAGTAGATAAATATGGTTTTATTGAGACTCCTTTTTTTAAAGTGATTCGTGAAAATGGTAAATCAGTAGTATCTCCTAAATATGAATATTTGACTTCTATTCAAGAAGAAAATCGTATTATTGCTACATCTTCATCTTGTTTAAATGATGATTTTAGTTTTAAACAACAAAAAGTAATTGCTAGAAGAAACGGAGAAATTAGTTTATATAATGTTGATCAAATTGATTATATAGACGTTTCCCCTAAGCAAATTGTATCTGTAGCTACAGCATCGATCCCTTTTTTAGAACATAATGACGCTTCTAGGGCGTTAATGGGCGCTAATATGCAAAGACAAGCTTTACCATTGTTAATTTCTGAAGCTCCTATTGTAGCTACTGGTATTGAACATAGAATAGTGAAAGATTCTGGTTGTGTAGTTATTGCTGAAGATAGTGGTTTTGTAGTTTATGTAGATGCTAAAAAAATTATTATTCAAAATAATCACGGAGAACAAAAGGTTTATATTTTATCTACTTTTGATAAATCTAATCAAGATACTTTGATTTTGCAAAAACCTATTGTTAAGTTTAATGAGTATGTTAATAAAGGTGATATTATCGCTGATGGCTCATCTACTCATCAAGGCGAATTAGCTTTAGGTAAAAATGTTACAGTAGCTTTTATGACTTGGGATGGTTATAATTATGAAGATGCTGTTATTTTATCAGAACGTTTGGTTCAAGAAGATATTTTTACTTCTGTTCATATTAGTAAATATGAAATTCAAGTTAGAGAATTAAAAAAAGGCGCTGGACGAGAAGAAATAACTCGCGAAATACCTAATGTCAGTGCTGAAGCTATTAAAAATTTAGATTCTCGAGGAATTATTATTCCAGGTTCTGAAGTTAATGAAGGTGATTATTTGGTTGGTAAAATAGTTATTATTCCTCAAAGTTCTTTAGAAAATAATCCTTATGAAAAATTAATTCAAACTATTATTGGAGAAAAGTCTCGAGATTATAAAGATGCTTCTTTAAAAGTTCCTTGCGGCGAAAGCGGTATCGTTCAAAGTGTACAATATTTTTCTGTTAAAAAAGGTGATTTCATTTCTACTCCTGGTGTAAATGAAATTATTAAAGTTTATATAGCTAAAAAGAGAAAAATTCGAGAAGGTGATAAAATAGCCGGAAGACATGGTAATAAAGGTGTAATTTCTTGTATTGCTGCTAAAGTAGATATGCCTTATATGTCTGATGGAACTCCTATAGATGTTATTTTAAATCCTTTAGGGGTGCCTAGTAGGATGAATATCGGACAAATTTTAGAAATGCATTTAGGAATGGCCGCACATAAATTAAATATTAAGGTTGCCACTCCGGTTTTAGATGGAGCTAATAATGAGGATTTAAAAAATATTATGCAAGAAGCTAATTTACCTTTTGATGGTAAAATGACTTTATATGATGGTAGAACAGGTGAACCATATGATAATTCTATATCTGTTGGTATTTTGTATATGCTAAAATTATCTCATATGGTGGAAGATAAAATACATGCTAGAAATGTTGGAACTTATACTTTGATTTTACAACAACCTGGTAGTGGACGTAATTTTTTAGGTGGTCAAAGAATTGGAGAAATGGAAACTTGGAGTTTATTAGCTTATGGAGCCGCTCATACTTTACAAGAAATTTTAACTTTGAAAAGTGATGATATTATAGGGCGTAATCAATTATATCATGCCATAGTAAATGGTTTACGTTTTCCTAAACCTTCTATTCCTGAAAGTTTTAGAGTTTTTACTAAAGAATTACAAGCATTAGGATTACATGTAGAATTAATTAAAGCTGATACTAAGGATAATCAAATTAATCGTTCTTTAGTTTCAAATAATAAGGAGAACAAAAAGTAAACCGAATTATGTTAAATATGAAAATTGAAGATTTTGCTTTAACTAAAAGAACTTTAAAAAATTTAAAATCTATAGGTATTAATAGTTTAGGGGATATTAATAATTATCATTTGAATGAATTAATTACTTCGTTAAATGAGGAATCTTTTGAAGAATTTGTGATTATTTTAAAAAAATATGGTTTACCTGAATCCCTAAATAATTTAAATTTAAATAAAGATATTTTAGATGTTTTGTATCAAAATAATATTTTAAATTGTTATTCTTTATTAACTACTGATAAAGATGCATTGTTTAAGTTGTTTAATCATAATCGCTCTCATTTAAATATTTTGAGAAATGTTTTGGATTTATATAATTTGCAAAAAAATAATATTCACAATCTTAAAAATAAAATAGATAATTCTGTTGTTGATAAAGATGAAATTATTTGGCGAAATGAAAATCAAGAACATGAATCTGCATCTTCATGGGTAATCGATAAAGCTATTTTCCCTAATAATAGTAATCGAGAGTATGATTATTTTAAAATTCGTTTATCTTCTCCTCATGAAATTCGTCAAAAATCTTATGGCGAAGTAGTTAATTATGAAACTATTAATTATCGTACAGCTAAACCAGAAAAGGGAGGATTGTTTTGTCCTATTATTTTTGGCCCTGTTCAAGATTTACAATGCATATGCTCTAAAAAACAAACTTTAAAAAAAGGTCAAACCTGTTCTAAATGCGGAGTAGAAATTACAGAACAACTAGTTCGACGAGAAAGAATGGGTCATATTGATTTAGCTGCTCCTGTAGTACATACATGGTTTTTAAATAGTTTACCGAGTCGTTTAGCTATTTTATTAGGTATGAAAGCTAAAGAATTAGCAGAAATTGTTTATTATGTGTCGTATATAGTTATTAATCCTGGTAATAGTGATTTAAATAAATATAGTATTATATCTGAATTAGAATATGGTCAATATTTAGAACGTTGTGACCATAACTTTGTTGCTTTAACCGGTGCTGAAGCTGTTAAAACTATGTTACAAGAATTAAATATGGAAGAAACTATCAAAACATTGAGATTAGAGTTAAAACAGGCTTCAAAACAAAAACGAGATTTAATTGTTAAAAGATTAGAATTGATGGAATCTTTTTATCAATCTGATAATAAACCAGAATGGATTGTTTTAGAAGCTATTAATGTAATTCCTCCTAGTTTAAGACCTATAGTAGCTTTGGAACAAGGTGTGCGTTTCGCTTCTGCTGACATTAACGATTTATATCGTAGGATTTTAAATCGTAATAATCGTTTAAAAAGACAATTGAAGCAAAATGCTCCTAGATTAATTATTAAAAACGAAAAAAGAATGTTGCAAGAAGCTGTTGACGCTTTATTTGATAATGCTAAATCTAGCAAAAAAAGCACTTCTAATATTGAACGCAATAAGCCTTTAAAGTCTTTATCAGAAATGTTAAGAGGTAAACAAGGACGTTTTCGTCAAAATTTATTAGGAAAAAGGGTAGATTATTCAGGACGTTCTGTTATTATTGTAGGACCTGATTTAAAGTTGCATCAATGCGGTATCCCGCGACAAATGGCTATAGTTTTATTCAAACCATTTGTATTAAATAAATTACAAGAAGCTAAAGGTATTGATAAAAAAAGTGCTAATATTTTATATGAAAAAATGAATGAGCATGTTTGGAAATTATTGGAAGAAGTGGTACAAGAACATCCTGTTTTATTAAATAGAGCGCCTACTTTGCATCGTCAAGGGTTACAAGGTTTTCAAGTGAAATTAATTGATGGTAAAGCTATTAGATTACATCCTTTGGTTACTTTAGCTTTTAATGCGGATTTTGATGGAGATCAAATGGCTGTTTATGTTCCTTTGTCTGTAGAAGCTCAAGCTGAAGCTCGTTTGTTAATGTTGTCTTCTTATAACATCTTGGATCCTAAAAACGGTAGTCCGGTTTTATCCCCTTCTCAAGATATGGTTTTAGGTAATTATTATTTAACTATTGAAGAGACGCGTAAACGTATTTTAAAAGGTTATAATTCTGAGATTAGAAACGAACAACATCAATATAAACATCGTAATGAAGGCAAGGTTTTTAACGATTTACAAGAGGCTGAATTGGCTTTTTATAATAAACAAATAGCTTTACACACGCGTATTTTAGTACGTACTTCTAAAATCTCTTCTTACTTTAATGATGAACAAAAAAATAAATATTTAGTTACTACATTAGGTAAACTTATTTTTAATAGTATTTTACCTAATGATTTCCCTTATTTACAAGAACCTACTATATTTAATTTAGAAACTAAAACACCAGATATTTATTTTATACCTAAAGGTGTTAATTTGCTAGAATATTTAAATAATATTCCTACTCCAGAACCTTTTAAAAAACGTTTTTTATCACTTATAATTGATCGTGTTTTTAAAAGAAGTAATATCTCGGAAACATCTAAAATGTTAGATGATATTAAAAATTTAGGTTTTAAATATTCTACTATGTCTGGAGTGACCATTTCGCATGCAGATATTAATGTTTATTCTAAAAAAGCTGAATTAATATCACAAGTAGAAGATAAAATTACAGAAATTGAAAAGTGGCATGATAAAGGTTTTTTAACAACTGGCGAAAAGAAGAGTTTGATTATTCAGGAATGGAAAAATGTACGTAATGTTATTCAAGAAGGTTTAATGCAAGAATTTAATCAAGATAATCATTTATTTATGATAAGTGATAGTGGTGCTCGTGGTAATGTTTCTAATTTTTCACAGTTATCAGGTATGAGAGGTTTAATGCACAGCCCTACCAATAATCAATTAGAAATTCCTGTTAAATCTTCTTTTAAAGAAGGTTTGAATGTGCATGAATTTTTTATTTCAACACATGGAGCTAGAAAGGTATCTACTGATACAGCTTTAAAAACAGCGGAATCCGGATATTTAACTCGTCGTTTAGTTGATGTCGCTCAAGATGTCATTATTATGTCACAAGATTGCGGTAGTGATAAAGGTGTTTATATAACTTCTTTAGAACAAGATGGAAAAGAGATTATTTCATTGCAACAACGTTTATTTGGTCGTTATATTGCTCAAAGTATTGTAGATTCTTCTGATCAAAAAATTATCGTGAATTGTGGCGAATTGATTACTAGAGAAATAGCAGAAAATATTGTTAAAATGGGTTTTTTATCTGTTAAAATTAGAAGTGTTTTAACTTGTAATTCTGATTATGGTATTTGTGCTAAATGTTATGGGTTAAATTTAGCTACTAATAAAGAAGTTGAGATCGGAGAAGCTGTAGGTATTATTGCTGCTCAGTCTATCGGTGAACCTGGTACTCAATTAACTATGAGAACATTCCATACAGGAGGAGTTTTATCGGTTTCTGATATTACTCAAGGATTGCCACGTATTCAGGAATTATTTGAAGCTCGTAAACCTAAAGGTAAAGCTCTTATTAGTGAATATGATGGCGTAGTTAAAGAAATTAAATCTAGTAATATTTATTCATCCGATATTGTTATAGCATCAGCAATTAATCCTCAACAAGAATATACTTATACCGTAGATTCTAATGTAGATATTTTAGTTCAAGATGGTATGTCTATTAAAGCTGGACAACGTTTAACTTCGGGTTCGATAGATTTAAGGGAATTATTGCGTATTAGTTCTGTAGTAACTACTCAAAAATATATTTTAGAAGAAGTTCAACAAGTATATCAATCTCAAAGTGTTTATATCAGTGATAAACATATTGAAATTATTATTCGTCAAATGTTTAAACAAATTTTAATTATTTCTGAAGGAGATAGTAATTTATTACCAGGATCTGAAGTTTCTATTAAAGAATTCAAAAGGATAAATATGCAATTGATTCAGCAAAATAAAAAATTAGCAGCTGGGCGTCCTATAGTTTTAGGTATTACAAGATCTTCCTTAAAAAGTGATTCTTTACTATCTGCGGCTTCTTTTCAAGAAACTACTAAAATTTTAATTGATGCTACTATTAAAGGCCAAAAAGATTTTTTATTGGGATTAAAAGAGAATGTTATTTTAGGAGGATTGATACCTGCCGGAACTGGAATTTTAAATCATTCTTTATTTGAATATCCATTAATAGAAGACGATAAATCATAAATTGTCTTATAATATATTAATAAATATATTTATTATATTTTTATTTGTTAGATAATTATGATTATTAAGCTTTTATTATAAAAATCTTTTTTGATGAAATTCATTTTATATTGACTTTTGTTGAAAAAAAATATAAAATTTAGGTCGTCTTATATTTCTAATTAAAAAATAATAATGAAAGGTTTTATTATTTAAATATGCCTACTATTTCTCAGTTAATAAGAAAACGAAGAGTAAAAAAGAATACTAAAACCAAATCACCAGCTTTATCTGTTCGTTTTAATGTTTTAAAAAAGAAATTTAAAAATATTAATTCTCCTCAAAAATCTGGAGTTTGTTTGAAAGTATATACTACCACTCCTAAAAAGCCTAATTCCGCTTTAAGAAAGGTAGCTAGAGTTCGTTTATCAAATCGTCACGAAGTAACAGCTTATATTCCTGGTATAGGTCATAATTTACAAGAACATAGTCTTGTATTGATAAGAGGCGGTCGTGTTAAAGATTTACCTGGAGTTCGTTATCAAATTATTCGAGGGGTTCTTGATACTGCTGGAGTAGCTAATCGAAAACAAAGTCGTTCTCGATATGGTGCGAAAAAATAATAATTTATTAAAATTCAAATAAATTAAGGTGTATAAACTTATGTCTCGTAAAAAAAGTTTTAAAAAAAGAACATTGCCTTTAGATCCTATTCATAATTCTGTTTTAGTGACTAGAATTATTAATAAGCTTATGAAAGATGGCAAAAAGGATATTGCTTGCTCTATAGTATATAGTTGTTTATCTCAAATTAAAATATTAACTAAAAAAACACCTATTGATGTTTTAAATGAAGCTTTTAATAATATTATGCCTTTGGTAGAATTACGTACACGTACTATTGGTAGTCAAAAATATCAAGTTCCTTTAGAAGTTTCTGTAGAAAGACGTTATTCTTTAGGTTTGAAATGGTTGATTATGGGAGCACGCAAACGTAATGAAAAGGGTATGAAAGAAAAACTTGTTCAAGAAATTATTGCTGCTGCTTCCGGAACAGGATTAGCAGTTAAAAAACGTGATGAAATTCATCGCATGTCTGAAGCTAATAGGAGTTTTGCTCATTATCGTTGGTAAAATAGTGCATTTAATATTATTCAACTTAAAGGGGGGAACATGGGAATTGAATTAGAATTAGATAAAATACGTAATATCGGTATTATGGCTCATATCGATGCAGGAAAAACTACTACTACCGAAAGGATTTTATTTTATACTGGTAAAATTCGTGTAGCTAAAGAAACCCATGAAGGTTTAGCACAGATGGATTGGATGGATCAAGAAAAAGAACGAGGCATCACAATTACATCAGCAGCTACTACCGTTTTTTGGAATAATTGTAAAATTAATATTATTGATACTCCTGGTCACATTGATTTTTCTTCAGAAGTAAATCGTTCTTTACGTGTTTTGGATGGTGGTGTTGTAGTTATAGATGCCCAAGCTGGAGTAGAACCACAAACAGAAACTGTTTGGCGTCAAGCAACTTATTATAAAGTGCCTCGAATTGTTTTTGTCAATAAAATTGATAAATTAGGCGCTAATTTTGAAAACGCTATTACTAGTTTAGAAAAAAGATTAAATGTTTTAGCATACGCTATCCAATGGCCTATTGGTGTAGAGAATAATTTTCGTGGCTTCGTCGATTTAATAGAAATGCAAGCTTGGGAATATTCTTCTAGTCCTGATCAAGAAAATAGATTAATTCCTATTCCTGAAGAATTAAAGGAAATTGTTAATTCTAAAAGGCAAATATTAATAGACAAATTAGCTTCTTTAGATGATGAATTGTTAAATTATCTTTTAGAAAATAAACCTATTTCTACCGCTTTAATAAAAAAAGCGATTCGTAAAGCAACTTTGGAAGTTAATTTCTTTCCGGTTTTATGTGGTTCAGCTTTGAAGAATAAAGGTATTGTTCCTTTGTTAAATGCTTTAGTGGATTTTTTACCTTCACCTTTAGATTTGCCAACTATTAATGGTTATGATAAAAATGAACAACCTATTATACGTAAAATCGATATCAAAGAATCTTTTATTGCGTTAGCTTTTAAAGTTATGACAGATTCTTTTGGTCGTTTAACTTTTGTACGTATTTATTCGGGTTGTTTAAAAGCTGGTTCTTATGTAAAAAATAATAATAAAAATATTACAGAACGTGCTTCACGTTTATTACTTATGCATGCTAATTCTAGACAAGATATTAAAGAAGCTTATGCTGGTGATATTGTAGCTGTAATTGGTTTAAAAAATACCATTACAGGCGATACATTAACATATGGAAATGATTTTATTGTTTTAGAAAAAATGAGTTTTCCTGAACCAGTATTACAAGTTGCAGTAGAGCCTGTTTTCGCTAAAGAACAGGAAAAAATTAGTTCTGCCTTGTTTGGTTTTACTCAAGAAGATCCTACTTTTAAATTTACTGTAGATCCGGAATCAAAACAAATGATTGCTGCTGGAATGGGTGATTTGCATTTAGATGTTTTAATGGAACGTTTAAAAAGAGAATTTCAAATTCAAGTTAAAGTTTCAGAACCTCAAGTTGCTTATCGAGAAACTTTAGTTAATTCTATAGAGGTTGACGGAGAATGTAAACATCAAACGGGAGGCCGAGGTCAATATGGTTATGTACAAATTTTATTCGAACCTAATCCTGGTAAAGGTTTTGAGTTTGTAAATAATGTTAAATATGGCGCTATTCCTCAAAATTATATTCCCGCTGTATCGAAAGGTTTGCAAGAATCTTTATCTAGTGGTATAATTGCCGGTTATCCTTTGACCGATATTAAAGCTACTTTATTTAGCGGCGCTTTCCATGAAGTTGACTCTTCTGAATTTGCTTTTAAATCTGCTGCAGCTGCAGCCTTACGTAAATTACGTAATAGTAAATTAGTTGTTATTTTAGAGCCTATTATGAAATTAGAGTTAATTACTCCTCACGAATATATTGGTAATGTTATAGGAGATTTAGTTTCTCGTCGAGGTCGTTTAGAAAAACAAGAAAATGAAGGCATGGTTATGAAAATTCAAGCTTTTGTTCCTTTAGCAGAAATGTTTAAGTATTCTAGTAGTTTACGTTCTAATACTCAGGGAAGAGCAAATTTTTCTATGGAATTTTTTAAATATGAAAAGGCTCCTGAACATATTGCTAATAAAATTATTGAATCACGTAATAAATAAAATTAGTTAAATACAATTTTGTTAGATATTTCGGAAATTATAATAATTAAGAATGATTTTTGGTAAAAAATATTTAAATGGAGAAAAAATAAAATGTCAAAAGCAAAAATAAACAATAAAGAAGAATCACAAGCAATTAAACCTCATTTAAATGTAGGAACACTTGGTCATGTAGATCATGGTAAAAGTACTTTAAGTTTAGCTATTAATAATTATTTAGCTGCTAAAAATTTAGCTAAATTTCGCAAAGATATTAAAACTTTAGATAAAACCGTTGAAGAACAAGAACGTGGTATTACTATTAATGCTCATCATTTAGAGTATGAAAGTGATACTCGTAATTATGCTCATATTGATTGTCCTGGTCATAAAGATTATATTAAAAATATGATTACTGGAGCAGCTCAAATGGATGCTGCTATTTTAGTGGTTTCAGCTGCTGATGGTGCTCAACCTCAAACTCGTGAACATATTTTATTAGCTAAGCACGTAGGTGTTCCTAATTTAATAGTTTTTTTAAATAAATGTGATAAAGCTATTCCTGATTTAATACCTTTAGTAGAGCATGAAATACGTGAAATTTTAACTAAAAATGGTTATAATGGTTCAGAAATTCCTATTATTCAAGGTTCTGCTTTAAAAGCTTTAGATGGCGATGAAAATTATTTATCAAAAATTGCAGATTTAGTAGCGGAGTTAGATAAATTACCTCTTCCTTTGCGTGATATTGATAAACCTTTTTTAATGCCTATAGAAGATATATATTCTATTACGGGTCGTGGTACTACCGCTTCTGGTCGAGTAGAGAGAGGAACATTAACTTTAGGTGAAGAGATTGAAATTCTTGGTTTGGATAAAGATACTTCTACTGTTGCAATAGGTTTAGAAATTTTTAAAAAATCTAAAACTCAAATTCAAGCCGGGGATAATGCTGCTATTTTATTACGCGGTATTAAACATAGCGATATTAAAAAAGGTCAGGTAATAGTTAAACCTAATTCTTTAAAAGTATATTCTCAATTTAAAGCAGAAGTTTATATTTTGACTGAAGAAGAAGGTGGTCGTAAAAAATCTTTCCGAACTAATTATAGACCTCAATTTTTCTTTAGAACTGCTAATGTAACAGGTGTTATTACTTTACCAGAAGATGTTGCTGTTGCGATGCCAGGTGATAATGTTACTATTAAAGTGGATTTGATTAAACCTGTAGCATTAGAAGTTGGTACTTCATTTGCTTTCCGTGAAGGTGGCAAAACTATTGGTTCAGGAAAAATTATTGAAATTTTACCGAATTAATTAAAGTTAATCAATTATAAAGAAGACTAGTTTATAGTCTTTTTTTATATTTTAATCGTATTGAATATTTATGATTAAATCAAAATATGTTTATAGATATTTAAACAATATATTGATGTTGATATGTTAAAAATTTTAAGGTAAAATTAATTAATTGCAATACAATAAATGATAAAATTTAATATTATTTAATTGAGGATTAATAATAATTTTATTTATTATATGAAATTTTGTTTGTAATTTTAAGTTAATTAACTGTAATAAAATCAAAATAACTGTTTTTTAATACGAAAAAATTAGTTATCTTTTAAAAAATATTAATATTCTGGGGTTTAGAAACTTTTTTGTTTATTTATCTTCATAGAAAGTTAATTTCTAATATTAAAAAAGCTCAATATAATTAAAGTGATTTAATCTATTCTGATTTTATTAATATATAATAATGAAGGCTATTTTAAATAATTTCGGTTTTTACTAAAATTATAAATATAGTTTTAAAAAGGAGTTAAGCATATTATTAAACATAAAAAAAATAAAAAAGAAAATTTAAAGATTAGTTTTTTATACAATGAAAAAGTTCCTGCAGGAGAATATTTAGTTATTGATAGCCAAGGAAAACAATTAGGGCTTTTTCAAAAGGAACAAATCTTTGATTTAGCTAAACCTAATAATGAAGATTTTGTTTTAATTAATGCTCATTCTGATCCTAAAGTGGTGCGTTTAGTTGATTATTCTAAATTTTATTATGAACAACAAAAAAAAATTAAACAAAATCGAAAAAAACAGCATAATCAAATGAATATTAAAACTATTTGTGTAAGCCCTCGTATTCAAGATAATGATTTAGATACTAAAATGAAAAAAGCTAAGGATTTTTTAAAAAGCGGACAAAAAGTAAAAATTAATATGTCTTTGCCTGGCAGAATGGCTATAAACCCTAATATTGGTATCGATATTTTTAAGAAAATTATATCTTCATTGAGTTTAGTATCAAAAGTTGATATTCCTCCTAAAATAGAAGGTAATCAAATTAATTGTTTATTAATTCCTTTAAAGTCTAATTAATTTTATTATTAGGCTTTTGGGTTTATTATTTATTTGGTTTTTTATTTTAAAAAAAATTAGAAAGAAATAATGGTAATTGATTTTGAAAAAAAAAACACATAAAGGTTTAAAAAAACGTATCAAAATTACTGAAACTGGTAAATGGTTGCGCAAACATGCTTTTAAAAATCATTTAGCCGGTTCTAAAACTACTAAACAAAATAGACAATTGAGAGGATTTACTGTTGTAGATTCTTCGGATTTAAAGCGCATTAAAAATTTAATTTAGCAAATTGATATAAATCTAAGGAAAGAAGAAAAGTCATGGTTAAAGTAAATTTAGTTCCAGCTCGACGTAAACGTCGTAAAAAAATATTAAAATTAGCTAAAGGTTATGTAGGTTCTAAAAGTACTATTTATAAAACTGCTCATGAACAAGTAATGCGTTCATGGCAATATGCTTATGTTGGTCGTAAAAGAAATAAAAGAGATTGGCGTTCTTTATGGATTCGTCGTATTAATGCTGGTTGTTCAGAAAACGGTATTAATTATTCTTCTTTTATATATGGTTTAAAATTAGCTGGCGTTGATGTAAATCGTAAAATTTTAGCTAATTTAATTATTAATAAACCTGAAATTTTTAAATTTTATACCGAATTGGCTCAAAAAAGTTTGTTTGATTTAAATAACAATAAATTAATAGAAGATATTTCTCAATCTAAATTAAATTCAAACGATATTATTAAATCTGATTTAGATTCAGATTCTCTAACTCAACAATCTATTAAAAACGATTTTTCAGATAGTGTTTCTCAAAATTCTGTTTCTATAAATAATTCTGCGATTGATAATGTAAATGATATAGAAAAAAATAATTCAGATATTTTAGAAGATAATTCATTTTCACCAAATTTATCATCTTTACAAAAAATGAATTTATTAAATTTGCGTCAGTTAGCTAAAAAACATAACATTAATAAGGTTTCTAAGTTAAAAAAAGCGGAATTAATTGATTTATTACTAGAAAAATTATAAATAAATATACATTAATTATAGATCGTTTTAAAGAGGTTTGGAAATATGTATGAAATTAAAAAAATAACTTTTAATAAAATTATTTTAAATGCTCTAATAACTATTTTATTTTTGTTCAGTTCTGTAGCATGTTTTGAACCTAAATATTTTTCTATAAAAGGAATTCGAATAAGTGATATTTTATTAGGAATATTATTGTTGTTATTTAATTATTATTTTGTGTTTTTTAATTTTAAAAAAAATTCAGGATTAAAAAAGTTTTTCTTTTTAATAGAAACATTTTTTTTATTAATTATTTCGAGTAGTTTATTTTTATCTTTTTTAATTACTAATCCTTTTATAAAAAAAATGTTAGCTTTAAGTAATATTATTAGCTATATTTTAATGATTCATTGTTTTATTTCTTTGAATTTGTTTGGTTGGAAAAACGATAAAATAGGTATTTGGCGTTTAAATGGTTATTTAGTAACTTTTGGATTGAGCTGCTTTTTATTAGGAAAAAATATTGATTTTTCCCATATTATTTTAAGAATTTTGTCGATTTTTTTTGCTATTTTGTTTTTATTTTATCTATCTATCGTAATTAAACAAATTTCTAATCGTAATAAAATCATTGTTCAATGATAAAAAAATAAAATTTTATTGTAATACAAAGGAGATTTAATCAAAAAAATGTCAAATTTATTAATTAAAATGAAAGAATTAACTATGTTAAATGGTATTTCGGGACAAGAAAAACAGATTACTAATTATGTTAAAAATAGTATTCTTTCTTTTGTAGATAAAATAGAATATGATAATTTAGGTAGTTTAATAGCTTATAAAGGGCAAAATGGTCCAAAAATTATGTTAGCTGGCCATATGGATGAAATCGGTTTAATGGTAACTGAAATCACGGAAAATGGTTTTGTGAAATTTCAAACTATAGGCGGTTGGTTACCTACGGTTATGTTGGCTCAAGTTTGGCAGATTCATACTACCAAAGGTATTGTTTGGGGCGTGACTGGTGCTAAACCTCCTCATTCTTTGAGTATTACTGAACGCAATCAAAATCCAAATCTTAAAAATTTATTTTTAGATATAGGCGTTTCGACTAAAGAAGCGGCTCAAAAATTAGGAATTACCATCGGAAATATGATTACTCCTTATTTAGAGTTCCGTACTTTGGGAAGTGAAGATTTTGTTTTGGCTAAAGCAATAGATAATCGTGTGGGAGTTTTGATTGTCACCGAGGTATTAGAGAAATTAAAAAATAATCCTAATCAATTTATAGGAGCTTTTACAGTTCAAGAAGAAGTTGGTTTGCGAGGAGCTATTACTAGCGCAAATAAAGTAAAACCTGAAATTGCTATAGCAGTGGATGTTTGCGTTGCTAATGATGTTCCAGGTAATTCCGACACATCTATTAGTTATTTAGGAAAAGGACCACAAATATCTTGTTACGATCATGGATTAGTCGCTCATACAGCTTTGCGAGAATTCGTGATAAATGTGGCTCGAGAAAATAACATCCCTTTTCAAGAAGCTGCTCCAGAAGGTGGTACTACAGATGCTGCGGCTATGCATACACGTCATATAGGAGCGGCAGCTTTAGTAATTTCAGTGCCTACTCGTTATATACATTCTCATGCTTCAGTTGTGCATCAGCAAGATATTAAACACACAATTGATTTATTAACTCTATTAATACAAAAATTAGATCAAAATCAAGTTCAAAAAATTTTATTTAGTTAATTTGGATATTAATTTGATTATAAATTTTTAAATAATTAATATTAATATTTTTTAGTGTTTTATTTTAGTTACTATTAAAATTTAAAATATTCAAAGGAAAAGATATTAAAAAATGAAAAGAACTTATCAACCTAGTAAAATTAAGCGAAAAAGAACACATGGTTTTTTAAAAAGAATGTCTAATGCTAGTGGTCGTCGTTTATTATCTAATAGAAGATATAAAGGGCGTCATCAATTAACAGTTTAATAATTATGTTGAATCAAATTAAAATTGTTAATTTTTATAATATTCCAATGAATCAAATTTAAAACTTTATTATGATGAAAAAAAAATTTATTTTAAGCAAAAATAAAGAAATTAATTTAATTTTCAAACATGATAAAAATAGTGTAGCTAATTATTTTTTTAAAATATATTATGTTAATTGCGCGAAAACTTTGAATTTTAAATTTGCTTTAAGTATTAATAAAAGATATGGAAAATCTCATGAGAGAAATTTAATTAAACGCCGTATAAGGGCAATAATTTATAATTATTATTCGGTTTTAAAACCTAATGCTTTTTTTATTATTATTATTAAACCGACAGCGAGACAATTGAACTTTGTAGATTTATCTGAAAAATTATCGGTTTTGTTGAGAAAAGCTCGTCTTATAAGTTCCTGATAAGGATATTTAATTGGATATATTATATGAATGATGATAAATTTATTTTTTTAAAAAGAATTTTAATGATGTTTTTATTTTGTTTTTTTATAACTATGATTCTTAGATTTTTATTTCTTGATGATGAAAATGTTAATATTCAGTCTAATATTAGCGATTTAAAAATTATTATGAAAAATAATAGGGATATTTCTGATAATCAAGTGTTTGATAAATTACAAAAAATAGAAAATTGTGATTTATATGAATATCAAAAATATTTAGATATTGTCGTTTGTGAAATTCAAGATAATAGTTATTTTAAATGGTATTCATTAGATAATCAAAAATGTAATGATTATATAAAAAAACAATTACGAGATAAAATTAATAAAATATGTTCCGGTTTAGAATACTATTTTAGTTTTAACGACACCAATATTACATTAGAAAATAAAATCATTATATTGAAAAAATTTTTTACAGTTGTAATAGGGGTTAATAGAAGTTATTTTTTAAATCGTTTTATACAAGAAAAATGTTTTCAAAGTTTATTTATCAAGAATATTAGCACTAAAACAAATACAATTAATTCAGTTTCATCTAATGATTTATTAAATTTTAAAATTTATAAAAATTTTGATGATAATATAGAAATATCTAATCGAGATTACAATGATATTGTTAGACAGAAATATTCAAATTTAGAGTCTCAACCTAAAAAATTAAATTATTTTATTTTGAGAAATAATAATTCTGATAATCAAAATTTGGGTTTAAAAATTTTTGTGAATGATCAAGAAGATTTGCCTATTCAATGGCCTTCTAAATTAGAGTGGAGTAAATTTTTAGGTTTAGGTTATATTTGGAATTTTTTAATTATTTTTATAGCTTCTTTATTAAATTTTTTTTCTTCTATGGGTTCCCATGGAATAGATGGATTTGTATTAGGAAATTTAGGAATTGGAATTGTATTAACTACTATTTTAATTCGAACTTTGTCATGGCCTATTTATACTAAAACTAACACTTTTGCGTTTAATATGAATTTAGCGCAACCAGAAATTACTAAAATTCAATCAAAATATGCTTCCTCTAAAGATCCTAAAGAAATGCAACGTATGTATTTTGAAATTATGCGAGTTTATAAAAAGTATAATGTTAATATGTTTTCTAGTTTTTTAATGTCTTTTTTTCAAATGTTTTTATTTTTAGCTATGTTTCGTGTTTTACGTCGTTTCCGTATTCCAGGTGGTATTTTTAAAATTTATACTCAAAAACCTTTTTTAGGTGTAATGAATTTGCAACTTGAAAATAATAATGATAATTTATTTTTTTCTATATTTTTAACTTTAATAACAGGTTTGAGTATGTTTATTTTAAATCAATTAATGTTGAAAAATTCTGAAAATATAAAAAATAAAAATGTTTTATTAACTTCTGATGAATCTCAACCGATTAAACCAGAAAATATAATGAAATTTGTTAATTATGCAATGATTTTATTTATGATGTTTTTATCTTTTCGTGATCCTATGTTATCTTTATATTGGATTATAGGTAATTCTTATACTATTTTACAAACATTAATTAATAAAAAAATTATATTAAAAAAAAATGCAAAAATTAAAAAATATTAAAAATATATTGATAATATTTTAATAATTCCTGATTATTTCTTCAAGATAAGTTTTTCATATGATAAAAAATCAGGAATAAAAAATATTTTTTAAATATTAAAAATTAATTTTATTATTGATTTTTAATTTTTTTATAAAAAAAATAAAAATATTTATATTTTTATCCATAAATTATGTTAAAATCAATTAGTAAGTTTTTTCGACAAAAATTATAAATTTTTTCGAATTAGTAATTTTTTAAATGGAGGGATAGCGAAGTGGCTAAACGCAGCAGTCTGTAAAACTGTTCCGAAAGGTACGGCGGTTCGAATCCGTCTCCCTCCACCATATTAAGTAAAATTATAGTAATTTAAGTTGATCACTACTTCTTTGAAAACTGAAGATGATATTTTATTATTTATTATGATGTTTATATCATAAAAATTTTAAATATTACTATAATTTAAATAAGT
>NZ_JALQCV010000002.1:107880-170692 GCF_024425275.1 Candidatus Phytoplasma australasiaticum subsp. ipomoeae | reverse complement strand
ACTTATTTAAATTATAGTAATATTTAAAATTTTTATGATATAAACATCATAATAAATAATAAAATATCATCTTCAGTTTTCAAAGAAGTAGTGATCAACTTAAATTACTATAATTTTACTTAATATGCAAAAAAATATACAAAAAACATACCTTAGGGCTATTTTTTTATTCCACAGTATAAAGTAACACAATAATTGTAATTGAAAAAAACTCTATTGTCAATATTTATTTGACATTTTATTCTTTATTTTTTTGATATCCAAAAACAATTAATTATTTTTCTTAAAATTACTAATTGTCATAAATAAAGATTCTAAAGAATTTGTAGTCAAAAAAATATCTATTAATCGTTTAAATAACACAAAATTCAAATGAATCAAATCGATATCTTTTTGATTCATTTTTTTTAAAACATATTGTGATAAAGGGATATTACGATCACGACCTACACCGATTTTTAATTTTAAAAAATCTCGTGTTTTTAAAACATCTATAATATTTTTAATACCATTATGTCCTCCATCATTACCATTTTGTTTAATTTTGAACTTACCTACATCTAAATTTATTTCATCATGAATTATAAATATTTTTGATAATCTGACATCATATTTATTTATAACCTTTTTAAGAGCTAAACCTGACAAATTCATATAAGTTTGAGGTTTAAGTAATAAAGTCCATTGATTATTAATACGACATCGATAAATTAAATTAAATTTATCACTATTTTCTTCGATTACAACATATTTTCGAAATTCTTTCAATAAATAATCAATTAACATAAAACCTACATTATGAGGAGTAAAATTAAAATTTAAACCCGGATTACCTAATCCTACAATTAATTTATACATTTATTATCATACTCCATTGAATTTTTTTATTAACTAAAAAAGTTCGAAAATATAAATAAATTTATAATAAATAAAAAATAATTATAATAAAAACTATAAAATTTATTTAGATATTAATAGCCTTACTTAGACTGCATATTATTAGTTATAAATTTATAAATAGTATCCATAATTAAAATAATTAATATACATAAACTCAAATATAAATAATGCTGCCAAGTAATAAAAGTAGTTCCAAAAAAACTATTAAAAATAGTTATATTTTGAGAAATTAAAATAAACAATATTAATTCACACAAAATGCCTACAAATAAAAGTCTATTTTTTTTTGTAAAAGTTTGCCAAAAATAAAACTTATCAGATCGACAAGCAAAAACATTACCTATTTGAGAAAAAATAACTGCACCGAAAGCCATAGTAGAAGCGAAAATGAACTCTTTTTGCTGAGCAATCATTTTAAAAGGAATATTTTGACGCATCAAAGACCAACCACCATAATGTAAAAAAAATATTAATGCTAATATACCTTCTACAATACCTAAAAAACCATAACTTCTTTTTAATAATTTAGTATCTAATAAATGATCTCGAGAGGTACGAGGTTTTTGAGATAATAAATTTTCTTCTGGTTCTTCTGCTCCTAAAGCTATAGCAGGTAATAAATCTGTGATTAAATCTATAGCCAGAATTTGCATAACAGTTAAATAAAGTGGCATTTTAAATAAAGCCATAAAAATAATTGGAAAAATTTGCGGAATATTCGAACAAAAAACATAACTAATAAACTTTTTAATATTAGCGTAAATAGCTCTAGATTCTATCACTGCCTTTGGTATTGTCGAAAAATTATTATCTAACAAAATCATATCAGCAGCATTCAAAACAACATCTTTAGTATCTTTACCCATAGTAATACCAATATGAGCGGCTTTCATAGCTAAAATATCATTAACACCATCACCAATAACTCCAACAATCTCATTATTTCGAGCATATGCTTCAGTAATTTTCAATTTATGTTTTGGAGTAGTTCGGGAAAAAAATATCGGAACTTCGGTTTTTAAAATATTTTGTAACTCTATAGGAGACATATTATCTAATTGAGAACCATCAATATTTAAAAAATTATCATCTCGAATTAAACCCACTTTTTTACCAATTGAAATAGCAGTAGGACCGTAATCTCCAGTAATAACAGTAATTTTTAAACCCGCTTTTAATAAATCTTCTACAGCCTGACGAACTTCTATTTTTGGAGGATCAAAATTAACTGCAAACCCTAAAAATACCATATCCTCTTCTTGTTTTTCTTGTTCAGGATTTTCTATTTTTTTATAAGCAATAGCTAAAATACGATAACCTTCACTAGATAATTGCTCATTACAATGCACAAAATAATCTTTTTCCAAAGTTGTAAAATCACTAACTTTATTATTTTTATATTGAAGATTACAACTATTTAAAATTACATCAGGTGCGCCCTTAACAAAGAGATATTTATTGTCAATATCATAATATTCTTGAGCTAAATTATGAACCAAAACACTCATTTTTTTATTTTCTGAATTAAAAGGATTAATTTTATCAATAATAAAATTTTTACGAATTTGTTGAATATTTAAACCATATTTTGTAGCTGCCACTAATAAAGCTGCTTCTGTAGGATTTCCAGTAATATTAAAATTAATATTTTCCGAATTTAAATCAATCAAATTGGCTTCCGAACACATAATAGTTGCTATTAGTATTTTAGAAATAACTTTATTATTAACCAAAATATCACCATTACTATTATCAAAATTACCTTTCTTTTGTAATCCGTGACCAGTAATATCGACAAAACCTCCAGGAAATAATAATTTTTTACAAGTGATTTGATTTTCCGTTAAAGTTCCTGTTTTATCGGTACAAATAACAGTAGCAGAACTTAAAGTTTCTACAGAAAATAATTGTTTAATCAAAGCCTTTTGTTTAGACATTCTTTGAGTACCGATAGCCAAACTTAAGTTAATAGTCGGTAATAAACCTTCAGGAATATTTGCTACTAACATACCTAAAGCTACAACAATAGCAGATTTTAATGCTGATAACCAACTAGATTCCCCTTGAAACTTAAAACGCCACAAACAAATCAAACAAACAAAAACAGCTAAAGAAGCGGCTAAAATGCTAATTCTTTTAACTACTCTATGTATCTCTAATTCTAAAGTACTAGTGCTTTTAGTAATATTACGAGCTAATCTAGCTACTTCTCCTATTTGAGTATTTTCTCCAATAGCATAAACAATACCTTTAGCGCTTCCCTGAGATACTGTAGTACCAGCGTAAACTAAATTAGGAATTTCAAAAATATTATCACTATGATCGTTTTTTAAAGAGTTTCTATTTAAAGGAATGGTTTCACCTGATAATGTAGAATTATCTACAAAAAAATTATTAGCTTCTATTAAACGAACATCAGCAGGAATAATAGATCCCATTTCTAAAAAAATTAAATCTCCTATAGTTAATTTTTGCGTATCTAAAATTTCTATCTTATTGTTTCTATAAACTTGAATTTGTTTCGGAATCATATCACTTAAAGAAGATAAAATTCTTTCTGCCTTATATTCTTGAAAAAAAGAAAAAATACCATTTACAATTACCACTGAAACAATAGCTATACCAATAGCTTTTTCATGGATAATAAAAGCTAAAAAACCAGCAATCCATAATAAAATAGCAAACATTGAAAAAAATTGTTTAATAAATTGTTTACCAAAAGAAAAATGTTTACTCTTTTTCATAACGTTTAAACCATATAACATTTGTCTTTTGCGAACTTCTTCTGTTGTTAAACCGGTTTTTTGCATTTTAAAAAAATCCCAAATTTCATCCGAAGATAAACGACTAATTTTAATAATATCTTCTTTATTCATAGATTTACCTCATTAATTTAAAAGATTAAACAAATTATTCATAAAATTTGTTACAAATAGATAACATATAATAAAATGCATAATAAATGGGAGTTTAATTATCAAAAACTTAATAATAATTTTAAATATAAAAAGTAATTAAATCCTATCATTTAACCATAATATAATATCATTGCAAATTTTAGACTTTTCGATATCGTGAAATAAATTATGATATGTTTCGTGATATAATTTTAAATTTTTATCCTTAGATTTAATAGAATCTAAAAGATGAATGCCATTTTTATAAGATATTATTTTATCTTGAGTACCATAAAGTAATAGAACAGGAGTCAAATAAGAAGAAAAATTTTTATTTAAATAACGCATACTCAAAACTAACAAATTTCTTAATAAACGATAACTAACGGATTCCAAACGATAAGGATGATAACCCTTACCCAAAGGAAAGTGCGCTATCTTAGAAGAATTAAAATTAAGTTTTTTTCTTTGCCACCAACTAAAAAAATAAAAAGGATAATTGAAACAAATATTTGAAACTTCTCTACTAGGAGCAGAACTAATAACCGCTCCATTTATATTTTTATATTTAATAACATAATTATTAACAATGATTCCGCCCATACTATGACCAATTAAAAAAATTTTCATAGAAGAATTTTGTTTAACATTTTTAACTAACTGCGCTAAATCATCTAAAAAAATATGAAAACTTTTAATATCTCCTCTTTTACCTAAACTTTTACCATGACCTCTCACATCATATGAAATTACATTAAAATTATTTTTAACTAAAAAATCAATTAAAAATAAATAATCACAAGAACTTTCTCCTAAACCATGAGTGATAATAACATTAGCTTTTGGTTGTTTAGATAATGAACAAAAAACATTTAAATAAGAATTAGAAAATAACATAATAAAAAACCATTTTTACCTAAAAATTAAATTTATTTTTTTTTGATTATTTTTTTATATTGTAATAAATATTTATTATATTTTTCTTTTTCTTCTTGAACTTTACTTTTATCCGCTTTATCCAAAAAAGATTTATTTTTCAAAAGATTTTCACTTCTTTTTAATTCAATTAAAATTTGATTAAGTTGAGAATTTAAATTTTTAGTATTTTGTTCTTGATTAATTTTCAATAACAATGCTCTTTTTATAAAAATAAAAATATTTTTATCCGCAAATAATAATTCATAATTATTATTACATGGAGAAGTACTACCTAATTTTATTTCTGATGCTTGAAAAATTTTTTTTAATTCAAATAATATTAATTGAAATTCATTTAGACAATTTAAAGGTACTTCTAAATATAAATCTAATAAAAAAATTTTATTCAAAGAATTTATTTGGCGAAATTGACGCATTTTAGTAACCAATTTTTTTAAAGATTCAAAAACAGATAACGATATAGAATCATTGAATTTCAAAATAGGTATTTTTTCTGAAATAATAGAAATGCCTAAATCTAATTCTTCATAAATAGCATCCGTAATAAAAGGCATAAAAGGGTGTAACACTAATAAAATAGTCTTCCAAATATAAAGAATTACTTTTCGACTATTTGAAATTAATTCAGGATCTTTCTCGATATCTTGCCAACAAATTTTATAAAATTCTAAACCCCAGTTAGCAAATTCTTCCCAAACAAAATTATATACCAATTTACCTATAACACTAAATTCATATTTATCATACAATACATCTATTTTTTTTAGTAAAGTGGATAATTTAGTTAATAAAAATTTTTCTGGCAAAAATAATTTACTTTGATCAAAATCTGTCGATAATGTTGAAAGATTATTTTTAATAAAAAAACCAATATTCCATAATTTATTAGCAAACTTCCAACTTGAAATAATTTTATTTCTATCAAAATAAAAATCTAAACCAGGGGAAGAATTAGTAGTCAAAAACCACCTTAAAGAATCTATCCCATATTGATCAATAATCTCTTTAGGATCCAAACCATTACCTTTTGATTTAGACATTTTTTGACCTTTATCATCTCGAATTAAACCATGTAATAAAACATCTTTAAAAGGCATTTTTTTTAAAAAAAACATACTTTGTAAAACCATTTTAACTACCCAAAAGGTTAAAATATCATATCCGGTAACTAAAACATCTACTGGAAAATGTTTTCGAAATAATTTTTGATTATTAGGCCATCCTAAAGCGCATAAAGGCCATAAAGAAGATGAAAACCATGTATCTAAAACATCTGAATCACGCGTAAATCCGCTACCCGGATCTTCTATTTGAACTTTAACTTCATTCTTCGAATTATACCAAGCAGGAATAGGATGTCCCCACCACAATTGACGCGAAATACACCAATCCTCTATCTTAGTTAACCATTGATTAAATAATGTTAAAAATCTTTTAGGAAAAAAATTAATTTTATGTTTTTTTAAAATTAACTTAGCTAATTCTTTGGTTTTCAAAAACCATTGCAAAGAGAGACGTGGCTCTATAACAATTCCTGATATATTAGCAAAACGAAGAGAATGATTATAATCTTCTATTTTAAATAAAAGATTTTTTTTATCTAAATCTGAAATTAACCTTTCGCGACAGACAAAACGATCTAACCCTTTATATTGTTCTGCCAATTCATTCATAGATCCATCAGAATTAATACATAAAACTGATTTTAGATTATGTTTTTGACCCAATTGAAAATCATTAAAATCGTGAGCAGGAGTAACTTTTAACAATCCACTACCAAACGACATATCAACATATTCATCTGTAATAATAGGTATTTTTAAACTAGTACCAGGAACTACAACTTGTTTACCAATTAAATGTTGATATCTTTTATCATTAGGATGAAACATTACAGCCTGATCTCCAAAAATAGTCTCAGGACGAGTAGTTGCTACTATAACAAAATCATCACTTAAAACTTTATCTTCTATTAAAAAATATTTTAAATAAAATAATTTACCTAAAACATTACGTTCATTAATTTCAGTATCAGATAAAGTAGTTTGAGCACTAGAATCCCAATTAATTATTTTATAATCACGATAAATTAAACCTTCTTTATACAAAGATACAAAAACTTTTTCAACAGTTGAACTAATAGAAGGGTTTAAAGTGAATTGTTCATAATCATAATCTAATAAAAGTCCTAAATCTTGCCATTGTTTACGGATATCTTTAATATATTTTTGTTGCCATTGATTCGCAAATTCCAAAAAAATATTTTTAGTTAATTTATGAATACAAAAACCTTTTTGTTGCAGCTCTTGTTTAATTTTTATTTGCGTAGCTATCCCGGCATGATCCATTCCTGGAACAAAAAGAACATTATAACCTGTTAACATTTTGCGACGAATAAGATTATCTTGTAAAATATTATTCCAAGCATGCCCTAAATGTAATTTACCTGTAATATTAGGAGGAGGGATAACAATAGTAAAATTAGGTAAATTAGAAAAATTACTTTTTTTTTGTAATTCTTTATATTTTAACCAATCAGCATATCTATTTTTTTCAATAATTTTAAAGTCATATTTATTATTCATATTATTTAAATTTAAATTTCTCATTTATGATTTCCTAATTAGGATAAATAGGTAGTAATATTCTACCACTTCCCGTACAAATATTAACAAACAAACTGAATTATCAAAAAACTTAAATTTTTTATTTTTCTTATAAAAATTTTTTATAATAATTTCTATTATACATCTAAATTTTTAAACATAAAACTAATAATTTCCGGAATACCATCTTTATCCCGACAAGAACATAAATAAAAATCTGTGATATTGCAAAAATTATTCTCAAAAGATTGCTTAATAACTCGAATTTGAGGTATTATGAAATTTTTTTTAATTTTATCTTTTTTATTAAGGATTACTACAATAGGAATTTTATATTTAATAAATTTTTGACACATTTGCAAATCTAATGAAGTTGGTCCAATATTAAAATCAATTATTTGAAAAATAATCTTAATAAACTTATTATTTCTAATAAAATTATGAAGCATTAACATTTGTTTAATACGCGATTCTTTATCCCTTTTAGAAAAGCCATAACCAGGAGAATCTACAAAATAAAAATAATTATTGATTAAAAAATAATTTAAAGTTATTGTTTTACCTGGTCTTTTCGAAAATAAAGCTAATCTTTTATGATTAGTTAAGGCGTTTATTAAAGAACTTTTACCAACATTACTACGTCCTATTAATAAAAATTCAGATAAATGCGGAATAGGGCGATATTTTAAATTAGTAATACTTTTAATAAAAACAGCTTGTCTAATTATATTCATAAAATCCAAAATAATATTGAAACGTTATATTTTCAAAATTAATTCCCTATCCTTGTATATTATTTTATTAATTTTTTTATACATAAATAAAACATTGATTATAAATCTCTGAGTTAAATTTCATAAAAAAATAAAACTTAAATAAGTTTAAAATTTTATCTTATTAAATTTCTAAATTAAATTAATTATGGTAATTAAAATTTAAATATTTAAATTATAATTATGATAATATTATAATATCATAGAAATAAAAATTAAAATTTTAAAAACTAAAAAGTTTTAAAATAAAAAATTTTAAAAAATATTTCGCTAATCAAAACAAAATATAAACACTAAATCTCAAATTTAATAAAATTATTTTAATATCAAAAAAACTTTTATCAAGATAAAACAAAAATTTTAGTTATTACTAAAATTTATTTATATATCGTAAGAACCAACAAAGGAAATTAAAATTAACCAAATGAATAATAAAAATGAAGCTTTACAACAAAAAATATTAAATTTAAAACAAAAAATTAAAGAAAAAATTCAAGAATTAGATAAAATAAATTCTCTACATCAATTAGATGTTCAATTTAATAGATTTAATAAATATTTCATAGAATTATTTAAATATATTAAACAATGTGATATAAAAGTAAAAAAAGAATTAGGACAACAAATAAATGAATTAAAAAAAAATTCTCTTCTTGCTTACCAAATTAATAAAACCAAATTAGAAAATAAACAATTAAACAAAAAAATAATAAAAGAAAAAATAGATGTTACTTTACCTGGATTTTCATTCCCAGAAGGCAGTATACATCCCCTAACACAAACAATTGAAGAATTAGAAAATTTTTTTTTAAAAATGGGTTACGTTATTTATGAAAGTCAAGAAATAGAAACAGATTTATATAATTTTGAACTTATGAATATAAGCAAAAATCATCCGGCTAGAGATATGCAAGATTCTTTTTATCTGGATCACAAAAAAGAAACACTTTTAAGAACTCATGTTTCTTCAATGCAAATTAAAGCTATGTTACAAAACCCTAATAAACCTTTAAAAATAATTTCATCAGGAAATGTTTATCGTAGAGATAAAGATGATGCAACTCATAGTCATCAATTTACACAATTAGATGGATTTGTCATTGATTACACAGCTAATTTAGAAAACCTAAAAACCACTATTAATACACTAATTAAACACATTTTTGGCAGAAAACAAAAAATCTTTTTTCGACCATCTTATTTCCCTTTTACTAATCCCAGCTTAGAAGTAGATTTGATCTTAACAAAAAAAAATAAAGAAAAAATTTACCTTGAAATTATGGGAGCAGGATTAATACATCCAAATATATTAAAACAGGGTGGTTTCGATCCTGCTAAATATCAAGGATTCGCTTTTGGTATGGGTATCGAACGCATAGCTATGTTAAAATATCAAATAGAAGATATTCGAGATTTGTACAATAATGATTTAAGATTTTTAAAACAATTTTCATTATTAAATTAATATACTTAAACCTATTAACATAAATTAGATGAAAAAATAATTAAAAAAAGAGAAAATATCATGATTATCAACGAAAACATTTTAAAAAAATATTTATCCACATCTATTCCTAAAAATTTAAAATTTCTAATTAATAATCATATAACAGAAGTAGATAAAATAGAATCGATCCATCCTCAATTAAAAATAAAAAATAACCAAAAATATATTATTGGAAAAATTATCCAAATTATACACAAAACCATTAAAGTAGATATTGGCATAAATATAGTATCTATCTCGCTAAATAATAGTATTGATTATGATAAATTTTTAATAAATAAGAAAATTATTATTTTAATAGAACATAATTCACCAAATTTTAATATCACTAATAATAAAAACCCATTTACAAATATTTCTGATGATGAAGTATTTAATAAAATATTAATATCGCATAGAGAATTAAAATTATCTGAAAAATATTTAATAGAATCAGAAAAAGGTAAAATCTTATATTTAGATGATCAAGCTCCTATTGGTCAATGCGCTTTAACATATTTAAATTTAAAAGGCTCCACTATAACATTAGCTTTAACACCTAACAGAGCAGATCTTTTATCGCATATAGGTTTCGCTAAAGATCTACAATCTATATTAGAATCATCTATCACAGAATTAAATAATTATCCAAAAAACCATAATAATCCTCGTGAATCAGACAAATTAAACCCTTTTAGTATAAATATTAAAAGTAACAATTGTTATGAATATAATATAAGATATATAACTAATTTAACAATAAAAACCAGCCCTTTATGGTTACGTAATTTACTAATAACAAATCAAATAGAACCTGTAAATAATGTTATAGATGTTATTAATTTAATAATAATCGAATATGGTATACCATTAAATGTTTTAGATGCCGATCAATTCAATAACCAACAGATTGAAATAAGAAACGCTAAACAAAATGAAAAAATTATTAATTCGAAAGAAACATATTTTTTGAGAGATCAACAAGATATAGTAATCACTAATAATAACGATATCATCTCTTTAGCGGATATTTTAAATAACTCAAATTATGAAATTACAAATAAAACAAAAAAAATAATTATTACAAGTAGTTATTGGAATATAGAAAGTATTTCTGAAATATCCAAACACCACCAAATCAATAATCAAAAAACTTTAAGATTAACTAAAGGAATTGATCAAAGTTTAATAGAAACAGCATTAGAAAAAGCTACATTTTTAATACAACAATTAACTGACGGTATAGTACATAAAAATATTATGTCTCAAAAAATACAAAAATATCATAATCCAGAAATCAAAATAACATTAAATGAAATCAATAAAAAAGTCGGTTTAAAATTATCTTCTAAAAAAATCATAAATAATTTAAAAAGATTAAATTATAAAATAAAATTTATATCGAAACCTCAAAATTATTTTATAGCTCAAGCTCCTGAAAGACGTTATGATATCACTACACCTGAAGACATAATAGCAGATTTAGTCAGATTAAATGGTTATAATAACAAACAAATTAATACCCCTATTGATAATTTTAAAGAGCGTAATTCTGAGCAACAATATATAATTAAATTAAAAAAATTATTAGCAAACCTAGGTTTTTACGAAATTAAAACATATAAACTCGTTAATGAAAAACTTTTTAACCTATTTTATCATGATCAAAATTACCTATCAGTGATAAAACCTATTACCGAAGAAAGAAAAATTCTTAGACAATCTCTTAGCGGTAGCATGTTAGAGGTTTTAGAGTTTAATCATAAAAATAAAAATACAGATAATGCTTTTTTTGAAATATCTAATGTGTTTTATGAAAATAAAGAAGTTTTGCATTTATCATTAGGTATTAGCGGTTATTTAATAAAAAATCACTGGTTAAAAAAAAATATAGAAAGTTCTTTTTTTATTTTAAAAGGGATTCTAGAAAAAATAGCTAATTTTTTAAACATTAATATGTCTTTCTGTCCTACCCAAAAATATTTTAATTTGCATCCGGGAGCGCAATCTAACATTAAAATTAACCGAAAAAATATTGGTTTTATAGGAGAAATACATCCAAAATTAAATAACATATATCATTTAAATAAAAGTTTTATAGCTGAAATTAATCTAGATATGATTTTAAAAAAATCTTTAAAACAAGATATAATCATTAAAAAAATTAACAAATTACCTTATATAACTAGAGATTTAAGTTTTTGGATAAATAAAAAAATTCACTTTCAACAAATATTCGAAAGTTTAAAACAAAATTTTCAAAAAATTTTAATAAAATGCGAATTGTTAGATATATATACTCCAGATTCTAATAACAAAAATAAATATCAAAAATATTACTCTTTATCTTTTCGTCTAACATTTGAAAATATCAATAATGATTTAAATAAAAATAAAGTAGAGCAAATTATTAATCAAATAGAAAATAATTTAAAAATTAAATTTCAAGCACAAATAAGATAAAGATAAAATACTATACATAATAAATAGGAGCTTTATATTGTGTATAAAGGAATTATTATTAAAAACTTAATTACTAAGTATGTCGTTATCGATTTATTACAAAAAAATACTATAATTGCTCAACCTAAAGGTAAAATGGAAAATTTTAATAAAAAACATAAAACAACCAAATCTTTATACCATTGCCCTATTAAAATCGGAGATGTAGTAGAATATGAATCAAAACAAAACAAATTTTTTATTATTAATGTGCAAAAACGTAAAAACGAATTAGAAAGACCGAATATAGCCAATATTGATCAAGTACTATTAATCTTTTCTTTAACTGAACCTACAATAGATTTTAAGTTATTAGATAAATTTTTAATTATTTTACAAAAGTTAAATATTAAAATAATTTTAATTTTAACTAAAAAAGATTTAATAACTAAAGAAGAACTTAAATGTATTCAACCTCAATTATCATATTATGAAAAATGGTATTCTGTAATATATATTAATGCTAAACAAAAAAATACTATAAATTCTATAATTAAAACATTAAAAAATAGAACAACTATTTTAGCAGGGCAAACTGGTGTGGGTAAATCCACTTTATTTAATAATTTAACCTCTCTTAATGTGAAAACTCAATCGATTTCTATGCATTCACTTAAAGGAAAACATACAACAACTAGTTCCCAATTATATATGTGCCATCAAGGTTATTTAGCGGATACACCTGGTTTTTCTAAGTTAAAACTATCAAATTTAAAAAATCATGAAATTAAAAATTTTTACCCAGATTTTTGCTCTATATCTGAACAATGTTTTTTCGGAAATAATTGTTTACATATAGAAGAAAAACAATGTAAAATCATAGAAAATTATCAAAAAGGATTAATTACTAAAAGTAGATACCTTAATTATGTTTCTTTAGTTAGACAAAATAAAAATAAATAATATAATTCCAATAAAAAAAATAGCTTTTATATTAAATTAACAATTATCATAAATAAACTAAAAATTCAATAAATAAGATCACTTATCAATATTAAAAAAAATATATTAAAACATAAACATAAATTTTTCGAAAAATAATTTATTTTTTATCATTATTTAGTAAATAAAAAGATTTTTTTAATATATTAATAATTATTAACTAAAATATAAATTAAAAAATATAAAAAATCTCAAAATTTATAATAAAAAAATGTTAATATAGTAAGCCAAATTAATAAAAATTTAAAATCTAATTTATCTATATAAATTTTTTTTATTGTATAATACTAAATACGTAATTACACCAATAACATAAAAAAATTCTTAATGATTATATAAATGATAAAGAAAGTCGATTGTATAAAAAAGCATGGATTTTGATAAAATCAAACAAAGACAAAAACAAATAAGAAATTTTTCTATTATTGCACATATAGATCATGGTAAATCTACTTTAGCTGATAGAATTTTAGAAATAACAAATACTATTAAAAAACACGAAATGAAACCTCAATTTTTAGATTCAATGGCTTTAGAACAAGAAAGGGGGATAACTATAAAATTAAACGCTATTCAAATAAAATATCATAATTTGCAAAAACAAGAATATATTATGCATTTAATTGACACGCCAGGTCACAGCGATTTTAGATATGAAGTTTCACGTTCGTTAGCAGCATGCGAAGGAGCATTATTAGTAGTAGATGCTACTCAAGGAATACAATCTCAAACTGTATCAAATCTAGAATTAGCTTTAGAAAATAAACTTATAATTATACCTGTCATAAATAAAATAGACGCACCAAACGCTAATATACCTAAAATTCAACAAGAAATTCAAAATCTTCTAAAAATCGATATAAATTCAATTATATTAGCTAGCGGGAAAACAGGTGCAGGAATTCAAGATGTTTTAGAAACAATTATAAAAAAAATTCCTTATCCTAAAGGAGACCCTGAAGCTCCCTTACAAGCTTTAATTTTTGATTCAAAATTTAATAATTATAAAGGAGTAATACCTCATATTAGAATAATTAACGGAACTATCCAAAAAGGAGATCGCATACGTTTTATAAAAAGTAAAGCTATTTATGAAGTTATCGAGGTAGGTACTTTTCAACCAAATCCCGTTATAAAACCATTTTTAACTACAGGAGATGTAGGTTATTTAACCGCTTTTATTAAAAATATTGATGACGTTAAAATAGGTGATACTATTACTTTAAACAAAAATATCCAAGTAAATGCTTTGCCAGGATATAAAGTTATTAACCCTGTAGTTTTTTGTGGATTTTACCCTGCCGAACATAAACAATATATTAATCTTCAAGAAGCATTACAAAAATTAAAATTAAATGATTCATCTTTAATTTATGAAAAATCTAATTCTAATATTTTAGGAATGGGGTTTCGAATTGGTTGCTTAGGTTTATTACATATGGATATTATTAAAGAAAGAATTATTCGAGAATTCAAAATCGAAGTAATTATTACTGCGCCTTCAGTCATTTTCCATGTTTACACCAAACAAAATCAAAAAATTATTATAGATAATCTACAAAAATGGCCTCAAAATCAAGCAATCGAAAAAATCGAAGAACCTTTTGTTAAAGCTTTTATAACGTGCCCAGAGCAATACATAGGTCCAGTAATGAAATTAACACAAAATAAAAGAGGTATTTTACAAAATATCAAATATTTAGAAAATCAAAATACAATCTTAACATATTTATTGCCTTTCAGTGAAATTATTTATGATTATTTTGATCAATTAAAATCTGCAACCAAAGGATATGCTGCTTTTGATTATCAAATGGAAAATTACTATCCAAGTAAATTAAAAAAAATGGATATTTTATTAAATTCTGAAATTGTTGATGCGTTGTCTTTAGTAGTACATGAAGATTTTGCCTATACTAAGGGTAAAATAATTTGTAATAAATTAAAAGAATTAATACCTAAACAAATGTTCGAAATAACAATTCAAGCGGCTCTTGGAAAAAAAATTATAACAAGAGAAAATATAAAAGCTTTAAGAAAAAATGTTACAGACAAATGTTATGGCGGAGACCATACTAGAAAAAAGAAATTATTAGAAAAACAAAAAGCTGGAAAAAAGAAAATGAGAGCTTTAGGAAAAGTAAAATTACCTCAACAAGCTTTTTTAGCTATTTTAGCAAATAAATGATAATAATATTTTTGGAAAAATTTATAAACCAATTAATTTTATTAGCTTGATTAGCATAAAAAAGGGGGGTAGATAATATATATGACTAATTTGATAGAACTAAAAAATATTACTAAAGTTATAAATAATCAAATAATTTTAAAAGATATTAATTTAAAAATTAAAACCAATGAATTTGTAACTATATTAGGGCCTTCAGGATGCGGTAAAACCACTATTTTAAAAATCATAGGAGGTTTTGATACTTGTAGTAGTGGAGATATTTTTTTTAAAAATAAAAGTATTTTAAATGTGCCCCCACACAAACGATTAATTAATACAGTATTTCAAAATTATTCCTTGTTTCCTCATTTGAATGTTTTAGAAAATATAGCTTTCGGTTTAAGAGTAAAAGATTTAAATTATGAAACTAAACAAAAAATAAAAAGCATTAATCGAATCACAGAGCAAAAAATTAATTTAATTAAAGAACAGTATAAACATAAAATAAAAATAATTCAAGATAGCTTCAATAAAAATTATTTACTTTCATGGTTGCCATTTTATAAAGAAAATCCTAAAATTAGACAATTAAAAATAGATTTAAAAGAAGAAATAAAAATTATTCAAAGCCAACAACAATTAATATTAAGCCAATTACATCAGAAATTATTATGCGCCATAACAAAAGAAGAATTTATTAAAAACAAAGTTTTACATTATCTAAAATTAGTGGGTTTACAAGGATTCGAAAATAGAAATATTTACCAATTATCCGGCGGTCAACAACAAAGAGTAGCTATCGCTAGAGCTTTAATAAATGAACCCGAAGTAGCTTTATTTGATGAACCTTTAGCAGCTTTAGATCTAAAATCAAGACAAGAAATGCAATACGAATTAAAAGAAATGCAAAAAATTTTCGGTATTACTTTTATAGTAGTAACGCATGATCAATCTGAAGCTTTAACTATGAGTGATAAAATAGTAGTTATAAAACAAGGTGCTATTCAACAAATAGGAAATCCTGAAGATATTTATAATGAACCAGCTAACAAATTTATAGCTCAATTCATTGGAGAATCTAATCTAATCTCCGGCATTATGAAAGATGATTTTGTAGTTTTATTCGATAATAAAGAATTCCGTTGTATAGATTATGGTTTTCGCAAAAATCAAATAGTCGATATAGTTATAAGACCAGAAGATATAGATATTGTTGATTATAAAGATGGTTTAATTACAGGTATAGTACATTCTATATCATTTAAAGGGGTTTATTGGGAAGTAATTATTCAGACTAAATATAGAAATTATTTAATTCATACTACCGATTTTATTGAAAAAAATACTAAAATAGGAATTTCTTTTAATCCAGAAGATATTCATATTATGGAAACATGGTAAATTTAAAATGAACAATATTTTTAAAAATAAATCCCATAAATTCTATAAATGGTTAGCTTTACCGTACTTAATTATTATATTTTTTTTAATTATTATGCCAATATTAATAATTTGTTTCGACTCAATCCAAGAATATGATGATACCAAAATTCTTAAAATTGTTTTCACCGTTAAATACTATTATAATTTTTACACTAATTTAAATTTTATTTACATAATAATAAGATCTATTGCTATTTCTATTATAGCTACTTTTTTTGTTATTATTATTACTTATCCATTAGCGTATTGTGTTGCCCAATTAAATCCTTTAATGCAACCTATTATAGTTCTATTAATTAACGGTACTATTTGGATTAATATGATTTTAAAAATACAAGCTTTAGTACAAATTTTATCTTTAACCGAAAAATTCTTCAAAATTAATATATTAGAAACTAACATAGCAATGTTTATTGGTTTTTTATATCTCTTTTTACCTTATATGTTTTTATCTATTTACCTAAATATTTCTAAAATAGATAAAGGTTTAATCGAAGCTGCAAAAGATTTAGGAGCCAATGAACAACAAATTTTTAAAAAAATTATTTTCCCTTTGTCATTACCTGGTATCATTACGGGAACTATTTTGATTTTATTACAAATAGTAACTAACATTATTGTACCGAAATATTTAGGACCTACTAATGTCATGGTAATAAGCGAATTAATAGAGAATAAAATTTTTTTAAATGATGAAACGAAAAGCGCTTGTGTTATAGCTATTAATTTAACCATCATGATGTTAATAATTTTAAAACTTTGTCCTAAAAATCAATATCAAAAATATAATAAAGGAGAAAAAACATAATTATGAAAATTAACCTAAAAAAAAATATGTTATACATATATTTAACAGCAATGTTAATTTTTATTTATCTCCCAATTATATCTTTAATAATTTTCTCTTTTAACGAAAATGAAGGTAGGATAGCCTCATTAATACATTTTAATAAATTCGGTTTTAAATGGTATCGAAAAATAACACAAGATGAATCCGTTAAAAAAGCCATAATAGTAACTTTAGAAATAGCTTTATTGTCTACCATTATATCAACTATAATCGGAACTTTAGCAGCCATTTCTTTAATGAATTATAATAAAAAATGGCAAAAAATAATTTTATCCACTAACCAATTTCCTATTATTATACCCGAAATAATAAATGCTTTATCTTTATTTGTTCTATTTAGTTTTATGAGGTTAAACAACGGTTTTTGGCGTATGTTATTATCGCATATTTCTTTTAGCGTCCCCTATGTATTAGTAACAATTTACAGTAAATGTTGTAATCTAGATGTAGATACGATTGAAGCAGCTTATGACTTAGGCGCTACACCATGGCAAACTTTAATTAAAATAATTTTACCTCAATTAAAAAATTCTATTATAGCTGGAGCAAGCATAGCATTTGCTTTATCTTTTGATGATTTTATTATTTCTTATTTTGCTGGAGGTTCTGATTTCCAAAATATCTCAGCTTATATATACAGTTTAAAAGGCACTATTAATCCTACTATTAACGCTTTATCGTCGCTTCTAATTTTATTTATCTTAGTAAAAATCATTTTTCATTGTCATTCTATAAAAAAAAATAAAATATGAGTACTAAGAAAAAAATAATAATTATAATATGGTGTCTATTTATAATTTTTATAGCAAATTTATATAGAATTACATATCACAACTCTGCTAAACAAAGTATAATATTATTTAATTGGGGCGAATATATTGATCCTAAAATTATTTCAGATTATAACAATAAATCAAATGATTTTGTGATTAAACAAAATTTTTTCTCATCTAACGAAATAGCTATCAATAAAATAAAAACAGGTGATGTTTATGATATTGCCATTTTAAGCGAATATGCTATAGAACAATTAAAAGATAATTATCTTAATAAAATAGATAAAAATAAATTAATTAATTATCCTGAATTAAACGAAAATTTTCAAAAAATCCAAAAAGATAAATTACCTATGAATATCAAAGAATACATTATTCCATATTTTTGGGGAAAACTAGGTTTTTTATATAATAAACAAAAAATTACTAAAGACCAAATCAGCAAACATTGGACACAATTATTACAAAATAATGATTATAAAGTAGCATTATATAATAACCCTTTTGAAGGAATATTTATTGGATTAAAAGCAACCCAAGGTAATATAAGCCAAGCTAATCCAACAGAAATTAATAAAGCTAAAAATTGGTTATTAAATTTAAAACAAAAAAATAAAAATTTATTTTTTGTTACAGATCAAATTTTAGATAATATGCGTATAGCAAATCAAGAACGTTACGATATAGCTGTTACTTATTCAGGAGATGCTAGATATCTAATGCAGCAAAATCCGAATCTTGAATATTATGATTTCAATGATCACGAAAATAATATTTATCAAACAAATATTTGGGTAGATAGTTTAGTTTTACCCAAAGGTAGTAATACTAAAGGAGCATATGATTTTATCAATTTTTTATTAAAAAATGATAATCTCAAACAAAACACTTCTTTTGTAGGATATGATTCTCCTTACCAAAACATAAACGAAAATAATAACTCATTAAAAATAAATATAAACGACAAAGACAATATATATAAATATAATGTCCAAACTAAAAAACAAATCAATGATGCTTGGAATGAAGTTTATGCCTATCCTAGGCCACAAGATAAATATTTATTATTATTATGTTTTTTAATTATCATAATTTGTCTAATAATAAAATTCAAAATAAATTGGCCTAAAAATAATAAATTTTTAATCAATAAATATAAATAAATTAAAAAAAATAATCTCTAAAATTTTAATATAAAAATCAAAATTATATTTTTAATTTTTTATAATTTTAAAGATTCCTTAATTTTTTTTAAATCACCCAATTTTTTCAAAATTTGCTTCGCTTCATTAAATAATTTGTAAAAATTAAAACATTTATTATACATATTATTAATAAACTCTAAATCTTTATAAACTTCTATAACTTTAGAATGTTGATAAGTATAATATACCAAAAAAAAAGCTTTATCCGCATTAGAACAATAAAGTTGAGCTTGAATTTGCGCATAATAAAATTTTGGTATTTTATCATTTAAAAAAAATTCTTTCCAAGAAGCAGTATCGCAGGAAATAGGACATTTAATCTCTAAAATACTTCGAGATTCAGAATTCCAACCATCTAAAGAAGCAGACATAAATTGTTTTACAAAAACAGCTGGAACAAAATTCATTTGACGAACTGAATTAAAAAAAAATCTAGCTTCAGGTTCTAAACGACGTCCACGACGCATAGCTTCATTTACTTCTATTTTCTCTTGGAATAATTTTCTTTTAAATAATAACTTAACACTTTCAAAAGGATTTAAACCCATGATAGCGGCTACTTCAGAAGCATTAATATAATTATTTCTATGTTCATGCCAAGATATAGAATCTTGTTGAATATCTATTAATTTACTTGAATCATCTGACATATAAAAATTAATATCCTTCTCTTTTATAAACTTAAACAAATAGTAACCTCTAAAATTGATAATTATAATTTATCAATTAAAAAAAGATTTTTAGCGTTCTGAGTTGTTTGTTGAACGACATCAGAAAAACTTATTTGTCGTAAAAAAGCAATTTTTTCAGCAATAATTTTTAAATAAGCAGGTTCATTACGTTGTGTTTTTTCCAAAGGAAAAGGTGTTAAAAACGGAGAATCAGTCTCTAATAATATTTTTTCTAATGGTATTTTTTGAGCTATTTCATGAGCTATCAAAGCTTTATTATAAGTAACAATACCACCAATACCTACATAAAACCCCAAATCAACAGCCTTTTGGGCCTCTTCTAAATTATTAACTAAACAATGAAAAACCCCTTTAATTTTATTTTTATAAGGCAATAAAATTTTATAAACTTCTTCGAAAGCTTCTCTGGCGTGCAAAATAACAGGTAAATTATATTTAATTGCCAAATCTAATTGAATTTGTAAATTTTTTTTTTGAATAGGTAAAGAAGTTTTATCCCTATATAAATCAATACCAATCTCACCTACTGCTACAACTTGTGGCAATCTTAAATATTGTTGAATAGTCATAGGATCTTCATCATGCCAATAACAAGGATGTATACCGACTGCAATTTTAATGCATTCATATTCTAAAGCTAAATGAAAAGCCTTAGCATTAGTTTTAGAATCTAAACCTGGAACAACAAAATATTTAATTCCTTGATGATGTGCTTTAGCGATAACTTCGTTTAAATCCCCTTCATAGTCATTTAAATTCAAGTGCGTATGAGTATCAATTAATAACATATTTTTAATCACAACACTCCCATTCCCTTGTTTTGCAAATTAAAAAATAATACAAAACTCACCAAATATAAATTTTTATAATATTTAAAATAATATTTAAAATTAAACTTAACAAAAATAAACCGATCATCCCCAAAAAGATCCAATGCCTAATATTTTGTTAAAATTAACTTTTGTAAATGCGATATAAAAAATTTAAACGTTCCGATATTTATTGTTTAAAATATTTCAATCTAAAAAAATATAATTTCGAGTTTTTCCAATATTTATATTAACAATATATATAATAATTATACAAATTAAATTTTATGTTTAAATAAATCTAAATTATTATAATCAAATAAATTTTTTGGTAAAGTTATCTCATCAGTTTATAATTTTAAAAACCAACAGTAATCCTTTTAAATTTCTATTTATAAAACAATTTCATAAAATCAATCTTTCAACTTATACCACGGATAATTAATAATATTTTATTTAAAAAATAATTCGCTGATATATAATGAAATATTAACAAAAATATATTATAAAATTTTTATATGAATTGAATTTATTATAAACAATTTTTTTCAAGAAATTTAATAAATAAACCTGATAATATTAAAATGACTTAAATAAACATTATAATTCTTAAAAATTATTACTATTTAAATTATTCAGGAGGGATTTATTAATCCCCTAAAAATATAAAAATTATTTTAAAAAACATTTATCATTTATAAATGAATAGGTTTATCAACGGCCCCTAAAAAAGTTTCTAAATTTAATTCTGCTAAGGTAGGATGTGGATGAATTACTTCCATAGCATCATATGCTGTGCCATTAAATGCCATTAAAGTACCGCTTTCAGTAATTAATTCTGTAGCATTATAAGCATAAATATGCATACCTAAAATTTTAAGTGTATCTTTTTCAACAATTAACTTGGCAAAACCTTCTAAATCGCCATCAGCATGAGCTTTACCTATAGCTTGAACGGGCATTTTGGATATTTTATAATTTAAATTACGTTCTTTAGCTTGTTGTTCTGTGCAGCCAATAGAAGCTATTTCAGGAAAACTATAAATACACGATGGAACATGTTCATAATTAATAGGTTTTATTTTATCCTGTAAATTTAAAGCGTGATGTGTAGCTATAATACCTTCGTGACTTGCAACATGAGCTAACATATATTTACCATTAACATCTCCAATAGCATATACATCCGGTATAGACGTTTGTAAAAAATTATCAGTTAAAATGCCATTTCTATCCATAGTTAATTTCAATTTATCCAAACCTATTAAATTTGGTTTGGTTCCCACAGCCATCAAAATAATATCTGTTGTATCGTGATATATTTTTTGTTGATATTCATAATAAACAATATTTTTATCAATTTTAATTACATTAGCTTCTGTCATAATCTTAATATTAGCATTTTTAAGATTTTTAGTATAAGCGGTTATAATATCACTATCCATAGAACTTATAATGGATTTTTGTTTTTCCAAAATAATTACTTCAGCTCCAAATTTATTAAAGATAGTCGCAAATTCGACGCCTATCACTCCTCCACCTATAATAATTATTTTTTTAGGAAAAGTCTCTAATTGCACTAATTCTTTACTAGTATACAAATATTTATCCAAATACGATTCTTTAGCGCCAGGTATAGGAGGTATAAAAGCATGAGAACCGGTTGCTATAATCAGTTTTTTAGTATGCAAAATTTGATTATCTACAACCACTTGATAAGCATTTACAACTTCTGCTACACCTGAATAAAAATCAATTAATTTATTTTTTTTTAAAAGGAAAGCTATACCATTAGTTAAATTTTGAACAATTTTATCTTTACGTTGTAAAATAGATTTCCAATCGAAAGATATTTCACCTATATTATTCAATCCAAATTTACTAGCATTTTTGCATAAATCCCAAACTTTAGCACTTTTTAAAAAAGCTTTTGTAGGTATACAACCATAATTTAAACAAATACCACCTACTTTATGTTTCTCGATTAAAGCTACTTTAGCACCTAATTGAGCAGCTTTAATAGCCGATACATAACCGCCTGGCCCTCCACCTATAACTAAAATATCATATATTTGTTGCATATCATTAAAAACTCGCTTTACAATTAAAAATAATTTTTTTTGTTTAAATAAATTTAAAAAATCCATTAACGACTATTAACTTGATATTATCATAAAATTAAAAATTACAAAAACATACAAACTGGGATTTTTTTAAAAAATTATTAATTTTATAATTCATAAAATCAAAATAAATTTTGTAAAAATTAATAAAAATAAAATATATTAAATATTTTTTATTCAATTAAATCCGATGGGTTGTTAAATAAATCTTTAAAAGCATTTAAAAATCTAGATGCTATACCACCATCTATAATACGATGATCAAAACTTAAAGATAAAGGTAACATATAAGCTTTTCCGATATTACCATCTTCTAAAACAATAGGTTTTAATTTCATTAAACCCATACCTAAAATAGCTACTTGAGGAAAATAAATCACGGGAGTGCCATAAGAAACTCCAAAAGTACCCCAATTACTTAAAGTAAAAGTTCCATCATTAATATCTTTATAAACTAATTTTTTATCACGAGTACGCTGAGATAAATCTTGAATCGATTCTGCAATCTTCCAAATATTTAAACTATCAGTGTCTTTAATATTAGGAACAATTAAACCGTCATCAGTATCTACAGCTATACCCAAATTAATATATTTTTTAATTATAATTTCGTCCTTTTGATCATCAAAAGTAGAATTGAAAATAGGAAATTTTATTAATAATTTAACTAAAGCTTTGGCAACAAAAGCTAAATAAGTAAGTTTTATGGTTGATGTTGGATTTTGCGATTTCAAATCTTTTCTCAAATCCACAACTTTATTCATATTAAATTCTTCCATTAAAGTAACATCTGGAATAATAGCTTTGGCGATAGACATTTGCTTTGCTATAGTTTTACGTAAATTAGAAATTTTCTTAACTTCGATTTTTTCAAGATCTTTAACTGTGTTATTTTTTTTATCTAAATCTTGCATATATTTTTATCCCTTTTATATTGTTTATTTTATAAATATTATATTTATTCTTTAACTTCTATCTCTATAACAGCTAAAACCTGATCTAACTCTACTTGATCAGAAGGAGAACATTTTATTTCTAAAATAACACCATCTACAGGAGATAATAATGTATCAGATAATTTATCATTTTCAATTTCGAATAATCCTTGACCTTCTTTAACTATATCTCCAACTTT
Source organism: Candidatus Phytoplasma australasiaticum subsp. ipomoeae (assembly GCF_024425275.1). Classification (NCBI taxonomy): domain Bacteria; kingdom Bacillati; phylum Mycoplasmatota; class Mollicutes; order Acholeplasmatales; family Acholeplasmataceae; genus Candidatus Phytoplasma; species Candidatus Phytoplasma australasiaticum. The sequence continues at coordinate 146,444 of NZ_JALQCV010000002.1, read as the reverse complement.
ACAAAGGCATTTGGTAATAGTTCCTTCGTGTAAACCTTCACCTAAATCATGAAATTTAAATTCATATTTTTGTATTTTTTTATGTTCCATAATAAATAAACCTACTTTTTTTCTTGAATTTTTTTATATAAATATAACTATAATAATTTCTCTTTTATATTATAAAGAAAACAAAATACTAATAATAATTAAAGTTAGAATTATTTATTCAATTTATTAAACATCTTTTTAATATAATAAATAATTTTAGCAGGATTTAAAATTTGATGATATTCTCCTCTAGCTAAAGGAGTTATAATATCATAACCAGTAATACGAATAGGAGCAACTTTTAAAGCATCGAATGCATATTCATTTATTAAAGTAATTATTTCTCCTGCTGGACCATAAGTTTTAGTAGCTTCATGAGCTACTACTAATCTACCAGTTTTTTTAACAGATTGAATAATAGTTTCTTGATCTATAGGAGTAATACTTCTTAAATCGATTAATTCCACAGAAATATTATTTTGTTCTAAAGATTCAATAGCGGTTTGAATAACCGGAATAGCAGATGACCACCCTACTACAGTCACATCAGAACCTTCTTTAACTACTCGAGCTTTACCAATTTCTATTTCATAAGGTTCTACAGGAACTTCTTCTCTACGGGAACGATATAAAACTTTTGGTTCTAAAAAAATTACAGGATCATTAGATTTAATAGCGGATAGTAATAACCCTTTAGCGTCAATAGGATTAGAAGGCACTACTACATGCAATCCTGGGAAAGAAGCTAACATACCCTCAATGGATTCAGAATGATGTTCTAAAGCTTTAATATTTCCTTGTATTGTAGTTCGAACTACCATAGGAACTGTAAATTTTCCACGAGTACGATTACGTAATCTAACAGCATGACAAAATAGATCTTGTAAAGCTGGAAAAATAAAACCTTCAAATTGTATTTCTGCTATAGGACGGAAACCAGCTAAAGCTAATCCTATACCGCTACCTAAAATACTAGATTCTGAAATAGGGGTATTAAAAACTTTTGAAGATCCGTATTTACTATACAAACCTTTAAGAACTCTAAAAACACCACCTAAATTTTCTACATCTTCCCCGAATAAAACCACTTTTGGGATATTTTCTAAGGCATAATCTAAAGTATGATTAATAGCTTCTAACATATTCATTTTCATAAAAGCCATAATTTTATTTCCCTTCTTCTGTTGATTTTAAAAATGATTCATAATCATGCAACTGCATTTTTAATTGAGGAGTCATTGTTTCATAAGTATGTTCGAAAACCTCTTTCGGTTCAACTATATTAGCATAAGTTAAAATACGTTTATGAGCTTCTTTAATTTTATCAATCACATTTTGTTTAATTTTATTTATCAATTCATCTGTTAAAATATTTTTATTTATTAAATATTTTTGAAATCTTGAAATAGGTTCTTTTTTAAACCATTCTTCTTCTTCAGACTTAGAACGATATAAAGAAGGATTATCATTAGTAGTATGCCCTAATAAACGATATGTATATAATTCTAATAAAGAAGGACCATTACCATTTCTCGCAGATTCAATAAAATGTTTTGCAGCGGTATAAACCGCTAAAATATCATTACCATCAACTCTTATTCCAGGTATACCAAAAGCAATAGCTTTTTGGGCTAAACTTTCAGCATAACAAGCTACTTTTCTAGGTGTAGAAATAGCATATTGATTATTTTGAATAGCGACTACTAAAGGAACTTGAAAAACCGCTGCATAATTTAAACCTGCCGCAAATTCTTCGCTTGCAGTACCGCCATCTCCTATAGTTGCTATTGTAACATCTCTTTTATTATCTAATTTACTAGCTAAGGCTAATCCGGCACCTATATTAATAGAACTACCGATAATAATATTAACAGGTAAAATACGTTTTTGAGCTTCTATTGCTGAACCTCGTTCGTTACCATACCAATAAAGTAAAATATTTTCTACAGAAACGCCACGATACAAAAACATACCTAAATCACGAAAATAAGGAGAAATCCAATCGTTATCCGCGCAAGCTGCTGCAATACCTATTTGACAAGCTTCATGACCTGTATTCAAAACATAAGAAAGCATTCGTCCTTGACGCTGATATTGAAAAGCTGCTGTATCAGTCTCTCTAGTGAAAACCATAAATTCATAAATTTTTAACAATTCTTCATTTGATAAATTAGGCTCAAACTCAGAATTAATTACAAAACCTTGTTCATCTAAAACTTGCAACATAGGTTTTTGTTCTACATTATACAAAAAATCATCTATTTTTTTTGACAAAATTATAACTCCTTTATTTTTTTAATTTTAAACCACTTATATTAAACCTTGAATAAATTACACAAAAAACCTCGAATTATCTAATCAAAATTTGAGATAAATTAACTTCAATTAATTGGTTGGTTTCTATTTTGTAATCAATAATTTTTTGTTTTAATTCATCAGAATTCAAAACCGGTATAACACCGAAATACAAAGACAACCAAGATGCTTCTTTAATATTATCAACTATAGCTAGTATTGGTACTGCAGAATGGAACTTCGAAATGATACAAGCATCTATAAAACTATTTACTAAAATAGCTTTAGTATCTGTAATATTAGCTAACTCAATAGCACCTAATAAAAATTTTTCTCGCCAAGCTTTAGGTTCATAATAATTTAAAAAAACATCATAATCTAAAAATTTTTCCGCACTTTTATTAATATTATACATATATTGAACAGATTCTACAGGATAATTACCTGAAGCACTTTCGCCAGATAACATAGTAGCGCTTGTACCTTCTCGAACCGCATTGAAAACATCTGAAATTTCAGCTTTAGTTGGACGAGGATTTTTTTGCATAGATTCTAACATTTGAGTAGCTACAATTACCAATTTACCTTTTTGAAGACATTTATCAATAATTTCACTTTGATATAACGGAACTAAAGTGCCATCAACCTCAATACCCAAATCACCTCTAGCAACCATAACACCATCCGCAATAGATGAAATTTCATCTATATGATCAATACCTTCTTGATTTTCTATTTTAGCAATAATTTTAATATTATCACATTTATTCAATTCCAAAAGATCTCTAATATCTTGTATATCTTGAGCACTACGAACAAAAGAAGCTGCAATATAATCATAATTTTGTTCAATAGCAAACAAAATATCTTGTTTATCTTTTTTTGATAAAAAAGGGATATTTAATTTAACACCAGGAACATTAACACCTCTACGAGATTTAACTAAATGACTATTTTGAGCTTTCGTAATTAATTCTTTCTTAAGATTATCTTTTTCGATAACTTGTAAAGATAAGTAACCATCGTCAATGTTAATAAAATCGCCTATATTTAGTTCATTATAAAAATTAGGATAAGTTACAGAGAAAATTTCACTATTACCTAAAACTTCCGTTGAAGCAATTCTCACTAAAGAATCCTTTTGTATTAAAACATCACCATCAAAATTATGAGTTCTAATTTCGGGACCTTTAGTATCTAACATTAACGCTACATATCTGTTTAATTCTTGATTAATAGCTCTAATAATAGAAATTATTTTTTTACTCATATCATAATCAGCATGAGAAAAATTAAATCTAGCAACATTTAAACCGCTCAAAATCATTTTTTTCAAAACTGCTTCAGAATAACATGAAGGCCCTAAAGTGCAAATAATTTTTGTTTTATTCATAAATAACTATATCCCGCTTTACTCCAATTTAAATTTAATTTTAAAATTGATTTAAAATTTAAAATTTTGTATTAAAAATTTTAAACACAATTATGATTAAAAACCGATCGTTACTTTAATAATTCAATAAAAATTAAAATTACTACTATATTATAAATCTTTTTTTATTATTTGCAAATCTATTTAAATAGTATATTCTTAAAAAAATAAAAATACTTTACAAAAATTATTTCTAACTAAATATTAACTAACAATCATAATTTAATAAATAATTAATATGATGACATTTAACATAAATTTTTTTATTATTGAAATAAAGAAATTAAATTAACCACCAATATTAAAATTACAAAAGAAAAAAAATATTTAGTAATAATAAAATTTCTCATATATTTATAACGTAATAAATCTATCCAAAAAGAAATAAATATAATAATTCCATCTATAAAAAACAAAATATAACGCAAATTAAAATTAAATTTTTGATTTAATAGTAAAAATATAATATCAGTGCCACCAGTAGAAGAACCACTAGAAAAAATTAAACCACAACCAATCCCTATACATAAACTTATAATTAAAGAAATAATTGAAAGTTTTAAAACATGATTTTTTTTAATACAAACAGGAAATAAATTGATAAAAAAACTTTTATTTATAGAACATTTAGACAAAAATTTAATAGACCAAGTAAACACTAAATTAAATAAAATAGTAGTAAATAAAAAAAAGAAAGTATTAGGTAACCAAAAACCGCATAAAAACATAATAATTAAACGAGAAATTATAATACCTAAAGGATTGCTAAAAAAATAATTTTGTTTATTTTCCGAACGATTGTAAAAAAAAACTTTATCTAAAAAAAGTAAATTACTTTCTAAACCACCGACTATAAATTCTTCAGATAAAATAAAAAAATAAACACTAAAAATCAATAATAACAAGCCTAATATAATTTTCAAAATTAAATATATATATAAAAAAAACATATCTTTTAACATCGATTTATAAAAAAAAGATAAACATAACATAATCAAACTAAAAATACATAAACTAACAATAATTTGTATAAATTTACTATTTTTTTTCATTTAAATATATTCAAAACCTACCTTTCTTTTACGTAAATTAATAATTAGATTACTAAAATTATTCGTGTTATGGCCAAAATAATTAAACCATAAATCAATATTCTATTTTTTTATCAAGATACTAAAAAACTAATAAATAAATACAAAAGTGACTAATATTAAAAAATATTAGTCACTAAAATGCCTATTTTATTGAAAATTAAATAAAATATATAAAAATAAATTTAATTTTACAATTTATCATCAAAAATATATAAGAATAATAAAAAAATGTATTATTTTTAAAAAATAAATTAATTCAATACATAGCGTAAAATTAAAAATATACTTATATAAAAATCTAAAACAAAATATATTTAACACAAATTAATCGTATCCGATTAAAAAAAATTATTATCAAATAATATTGAAAATAATTCATTTTTAACTAGTAACATAAAGCTATATTAATTTCAAAGCTACTTTTTATCGTAACTGAAAAAAACAAAAAATGCAAATATTATACATAAATGATACTAAAAAACATTAAATCAGTTTTAAATATAATTTAATTATTTTCCTTATAATTTTAAAAGTTCTTTATAATTTTAAAAATAATTAAAAATAACCTTAAAATAATGCAAAATAAACAGTTCATATTATTAAAAAATATTTAAAGAATATATTAAGAAAAATAGTAAATCATTATTGTTTATAAAATTACAAATTAGAAAATTTAAATTTTTAAATTATAATGTGCAACACAATTATAAATTTTACGTCTGATTTTTATCGATATTTATTCATAAAATTTATTAATTTATATATTTTAAAAATAATTGTTAATATGTTTATAGATTTATAAATTTTTAATATATTAATCAATTATAGAAAACCATAAATTATTTTAAATAATAAAAAAATCTCATAATTTACATTATTTAAAATAATTTAAAATAAATAGAATTAATTCGTAGCTAAAATAAAATATTAATATTTTATTAATTCAATATTTTAAATCATTTTTAGTTAATTATAATTAATCTATAAAGACAAATAAATGTTAATAATAAATAGAAATATATAATGTTAACATAAATCAAAAAGGATTGCTTTTTTTATGTTACTGAACAAAATACAAAAACAGCTTACTGATAAAATTATTAAAGTTTTTGATAACCAACAAACTACTTTACTTGTAGCTCCAACAGGCTCAGGAAAAACAATTATGTTTTCTTTTATTTTAAAACATTTTTTTCAAATAAAATCAATTGAAAAAGCTTGTGTGTTAGTTCATAGAGACGAATTAATGCAACAAAATAAAAAAGCTTTTGAAACTATTACTTCAAATATTACAACATGTTATTTTAATGCAAAAATTAAAAAATGGGATTCTCAAGTAATTTTTGCCATGGTACAAACTTTAGCTAAAAATCTTCCTGAAAATCCTAATATAGATATGTTAATAATAGACGAAGCACATCATTCTGCAGCAAATACTTATAAAATAATTATTGATCATTTTTTGAAATACAATCCTAGTTGTAAAATTCTTGGTGTAACAGCTACTCCTATAAGAGGTGATAAAAAAAAATTAAAAGAAATTTTTCCAGAAATTACAGCCCAAATTACAATCAAAGAATTAATTAAAGCAGGGTTATTAGTGAAACCAGAAGTGTTTATTAGAGATGTCGGTATTAAAGAAAAAATATATAATTTATATCAAAAAAATCAAGAATATGATTTAAATAAAGTGGCAGCAATTATAAATACAACTGTTATTAATTCAGAAGTAATTTCTTATTGGAAAAAATATGCTCAAAATCGTCAAACTGTAATTTTTTGCGCCAATATTAAACATGCTTACGATATTACAGAAACATTTCAAAAAGCCGGAATTAAGGCTCAATTAATTACAGGACATTATAATATCGAAAAACGAAACATTATCTTAAAAAATTTTGATCAAGAAAAAATTCAAGTTATTATCAACGTTAATGTGCTAACAGAAGGATGGGATTGTCAAATTGTTTCCTGTGTAGTGTTATTACGCCCAAGTTCTTTTAAATCTACCATCGAACAAATGATTGGTCGCGGTTTAAGACTTGTTAACCATACAAAATATCCTCATATTACCAAAAAAGATTGTATTGTATTAGATTTTGGTACATCTATCCAAAATAATCCTAATTTATTCGAATATTTATCTCCATATGATTCCAAAAAGAAAAAAAAATTAACTCAACAGAATTCCAATAATATATCATTAAATACAAGAGAACCAAAAACAATACAGTTCACTAAAGATATTAAAATGAAAAAATATGATATATTAAAAAATTCAAATTTTGAATGGTATGATCTCACAAACAAAGGAAAGCATTATATAGCAGGGTTTCATGCTTGGGCTTATATAACTAATTATAAAGATTTTTATATAGCTATAGGAGGAAAAAAAGAACCAAAAACAGCTAAATGTTTATTTAAAGGAAACGAAGATAATTGTTTTGCTATCGCTAATGATTGGTTAAATTTACACGAAAACGATAAATCGTCTTATAAAACTCAATACTGGAATAAACATCATTATACACCAAAACAACATAATTATTTATTACGTTTATTAAAATTAAGACAAAAAAACCAAAAAATTAACTTCTCTATCTTATGTAATCAAGAAAAAATAAAAAATATGAACAAATACCAAATGTCTAGAATAATAACTTTTCTCATTAAATATAACGAAATTAAAAAAATAATATTCAAAATCATAAAACCTTAAAATTAATACTAAACTTATAATTGTAACTAAATATAAACTAAAAATTAAAAAAATATAAATTAATTGATTTTAGAAAATGAAAAAATAACCTATTAATAATAAATAAGATATCAAATCGTAAAAATTACTAAAAATTTAACAAATTATTCATTTTAAAAAAATAAACACCTAAAAATTCAATACATTTCTTGTAAAATTTTCGACAACCACATGATTATTATCTTTAATAATAATCAAATTAGTTTGTACATAAGGAGAAATATCTACAATTCTTTGCGGCGGGATAGCCATAATAAATTGAATCTTTAAAGAATTAAAAAAGCACATCATACCTTCTATTCTGGCTTCATCCATATTATTAAAAGCTTCATCAAACAAAACTAAACAACCTTGATTATTTTGTGAACTAGTTATCAATTGTTCAAAACAAATAGACATAATAATATAAAAAGGTACTTGAGTCTCTCCTCCAGATTTTTCACGAAAAATTTTTGAAAACAAAGAATAATTATTATTAATATCTTTAATTTGAATATCATAAGTCATATAGTTACGGTAATCTAAAAAAGATTCTGCTATATCCTCATAACCTTCCTCAAAAGAAATTATTTTATCAAATAATTCTTCTAATAAAGTATTTTCGCACATTAATCCTCTTTCTAATAACTCATTCTGAGATTCATTATTTTCATAACTAGAAATCACATCATAATACTTTTTATAATCAGGGTCATTAGAAGGTTTAATAAGTATTTGATAACTATCATTACCAAAAGGTCTATCATTTAATAATTTATTTAATTTGTGAATTTGTTGTTTAGTATTATCTATACTTTCTTTTAGTTTATTAATAAACTCTTCTTTAAAAATTATTTCTGTTTTATGAGTTAATTCTTTAGCTTCTTGTTCATAAGATGATAAATTTTGAGAATTAATAGAATGATATTCTTGGTAAAAATATTCCAAATTTTCTAATTTAGCTTCAATATGAGAAATGTTATATGTTTTTAAATAAAGCTGCATTTTATTCATTAACTCTATTTGTTGAGTTAATTTTTGTTGTTCTATATTTTTTAAATAATCATTAACTTTACTTAAAATTAATTCGTAATTATCATTATATTTTTGACAATAATTGTATAAATGTATATTAATTTTATCTTCTATAGCAGGAGAATTAATTTTATTCTTTAAAATATCTAATTTTTGATTTAATTCTGATAAAGTAACTCTTACCTTTATATTTTCAGATTCATAATGATGCAAATTATTCTTTAATTCCGCCATTTTAAATAAAATTTGTTCTAATTGTTCATTATTATTTTTCTTTTGTTCCATCAAAGAAACTAAATTATCTTCTACACATTGAAATCTTAAATCGGAATTTAATTCATTTATTTGTTTATAAATTTTTTTTATTTTATCTTTAATAGAAAATAATTCTGAATATAAATTAAAATTATCAGAACTTAAAATATTAGCTAATTGACTTTTATTCAATAAATTAAGAATTTCTTGATATTTAGATAATTCACTTTTATGTTGGAATATCAAAGATTTAGATTTTTGAATTTCTGACAAAAACAAATTTTCACGCATCTTAATAGAATTATTACCGATATATGGGAATTGATAAAGTTTTGGATTAATTTTTCTTAAAGTATATTGGCTATACACTAAACAATCAGGAGTAATAGCTGTTTTGTGTTTTTTTAAATTTAAAAAATCTAACTCGCATATAATATTAGATAAAAGTAAACGAATATATTTCAAAGCGTTTTGATTACTAGAAGATATTTTAGTAGATAAACTATTAGCATTATCTTTTATTAAAGGTATTTGTGCTACATTAACTAATCCTATGTCATAAAAATTATTATCTAAAGATTGCGGTAAATTTCTATATATTTTTAATGCCTGATCAAAATAATTTTCTTCTATTAACAAATTAAATTTTCTATTTCCCAAAAAACCTTCTATAGCATTTCTCCATAAATTATCATTAATATCTATTAATTCGCATAAAGGATAAATAAATACTGACAAATTATAAAAATCACTTAATTTTTGATTTAAAATTTCAATTAATTTCTGTATGTGCCTAGGATAAACAGATCTAACAGAAGAAAGAACACGACAATCATTTTCTTTTTCGGAAATTTTTTTCTGTAAATCTAAAATAATTTTATTAAAATCATTTTTTTGTATATTAAAATTAATTATTTCTTTTGATATAAATACAGATAGCTTCTCCAAAATAATCTTTAATCTCGGTAAACTTAATTTCATTTCAGAAAACTCTAAGTTCAAAAAATTACTTATAAAATTAATACTATCTTTATCGATTTCAAATAAAAATAAATCTTGTAACTGTTTTAAATTGGTTAATTCTTGATTAATCTGACTTTGAAATAAATTAATTTTGTTATTTAAGTTTTTTTCAATATTTTGATAAAATACTAAATCTTTTTGCAAATTATTTAAAAATAAATTTTTATCATTAGATTTTAAAACTGCTAATTCATTATTTAAATTTTCTATAGTTAAATTAATTTTTTCTTTCTTAAATAATAATTTTTTTAAACTTAATTCATCCGCTTCTTTCTTAGACTGATAATAATTAAAATAAAAATGATTTTTTTTAATTTGTATTTGATATAAAAGGCATTGATAAGTTTGAATTTGGTCTTTTAAATGAATAAATTTTTTATCAGCATCTATAATATTAGTTAAATGAAATAATTTATTTTTTTCAAATTCTATTTGAAGTTCTAATTTTTTTAATTGTTTAAAACTATTTTTTAAACTAGAAATATTTACAGGATTAGGCTCTAATAAAAATTCAAAAACAAAATTTTGTAAATTAAGTGGTTTAAAAGCTAAAGCTTTAGGTAACATTTGAATATATTTAGTTATATTAATATTTAAATAATTACTTATAGCGTTTTGATATTGCTTTTTAGTATCAAAAAAATTAAAATTAGGAATATATTGGCGTAAAAAAAGAAGAAGTTGTTTTTGTGTTTTTGGTTGATTATCCTCTACACACATACCATTAATAAATTGAATATTTTCTATAAAATAAAATTTTTCTTTTAAATTACTACTACGAGAAAGTTCTAAAACGCATCCGAAAATACTATATTTTTTATTAACATTATCATAAAATTCTAATAAAATATGCGTAATTACATCTTGATCCCTTAAAAATTCTTTATTTTCGGCTCCGATTTTACAACGCATATAACTTTCCAAAGAACGTTTAGCATTAACATTTGCTGCTATGTTAAATTTTACATGATTGCGTTCCCCTATTAAAACATATTGCAAAGCATCTAACAAAGTGGATTTACCAGAACCATTTTCCCCGGAAACCAAAGTATTAGACTCAATATCAATAATCTGAAAAGAAAAAAAATGCCAATTAACTAATTGTATTTTTGTTAATTTTTTCATTTTAATTAGTCACATTCGTAGTAAATAATTCTTGGTAATATTGCAGCATACCTAAATTAATTAAATATAAAATAGTAGGATAAATGCGGATAATTAAATCATTAGGTAGATAATGATTATAATCAGAAAAATCAATAATGTTATACTGTTTAAATAAAAGTAAAGAATTTTTTATTTTTTCTTTTGTTAGTTTATGCATCTCAGTATATCCAATACTTTTTAATTCAAGATAAATATCTTGTAAATAAATTTCCACTTTATGATTTAAAGGCACTAATTCTTTCTTTTTTTGGAATAAAATCCTAAATAAAAATAACAATAAACTTTCTTCTTTTTTAATTCTTAATTTATTTAATTGTTGAACATTTTTAATAAAAATAACTTCATCATGTTTTTGAATTTCTAATTCAAAATCTATTAATTTTAAAAAAGAAATAAACATTTCTTGATGTAATAAAATAAATCTATAATCATTTAAATCAGAATTTTTTTGAGAAGTTAAATAATTAACTTGAAACAATTTATTAACAATACGAGAAAAAATCTCTTTTTCTTTTTCTTTCAAGACTTTAAATTTTTGAAAAAATATTTGCAACTCTTGTGTTTTTTGATCCATAATCCCTTTTTCCTAAAAAACTTTTTCATTAAAAATCTAAAATATAAACTTTATTAAACGTTATAAATTTAAATAAATAAAATAAAATTTTCTATTAAAATTTATATAAGTATATTTTTTTGAAAAAAATCATATAATTGATCTGCATCGATATGTGGAGCTATAAATTTAGCTACTTCTTTAGTGCGAGGATATAAACTATTACCCATAGCTATACCAATATCTGCATAAGATAACATTTCAACATCATTACTACCATCTCCTATACAAATTAATTGATAATCAGGATATTTGGATTTAACTTTAGCAATACCATAATATTTATTTACATAATTAACAGTTAAATCTACATGATTTTGCCAAAAACATACATTTAAAAAATTTAAATTATTCATAAAATTTCTAATTTTTTTAACATCCGAACCTAAAGCAACCATAAAATATATCTTAGACATAAATTTTAAATCATAAACCAAATCATAATTTAATTCTTTTTGATAATAATTCACCAAAGATAAATCAGATAAATTAGGATTATATAAAATTACTTCTTTATCAACATTAACACCGGCTAATAAAATATTAAAAGATTTAATTTTATTAACAAAACACTCAATATATTCCCGAGGAATAGGATTTTCATCAATAATACCATCAATTTTAGATATAGTTACAGCGCCATTCATAATTACAAAATATTGGAAACAAGATATTAAATCTCCCAGAACGTTTAAATTACGATAATTCCTACCCGTAGCAATCCCTAAAATAATATCAGGTTTATTTGCCAAGTCTAAAATTAATTTTTTCGTTTGTGGCAAAATTATTTTTTTATCGTTATGATAAAGAGTTTGATCTATATCAAAAAAATATATTCTTTTCATCTCATATTATCGTCCTAATTCTTGTTTTTATAATCACTAAAAATAAAAATTTACTAAAAATATAAATAAAATTTAAAACAAAATCGTTGCGTTGTATCAAGCATTAAAATAATCCAAAATTATAATAAATACTAATATAACAATAGAAAAAAATTTTAAATTACTTAAATATAAGTTATTTTATAAAATTTTGATAATAATATAAAAATAAAAATCTAAAAATTGTTATATTATTTGTAATTTTAAAAAAACAGAGTAAGATTATTTTAACAAAATTATAAAAAAAACTCATCTAAATATGTTTGATTAGATAATTACAAAACAAAAAATTTTAAATTTTTTTTAATTTATTTATGCTAAAATAGATTTATGTTGGAGATATTTCGGGAATAAAAATTCCTATAAAATAATCTAAACATTAAAACTATTCGCAATTCCATGAATTTCATTTACATATAAAAATTTTTCATTTTTAAAATAAAATATTTATTTGCAAATAAAATTGCTTTCTTGATAGCCGCTAAACATTATAATAAAATATTAAGCGAAATACTAAAATAAATTAATAAAATATTAAATTTTAACAAGATATTTTTTTAAAATAAAAAATTAAATTTTGAAACTATAAATATCTGTTAAAAACGAAAGGGGTATATCCTAAAAATGTCCAATAATCAAATAAAAAAAGACAAAAACAATAAAATATTTGGTTTTAAACCTATTTTTTTTGTAACATTACTTTGTGTATTAGGATTAAACATTTTTTGCATCCACAAATATCCAGACAAAATTAATAAATTTTATCATCCTTTGTTAACTCCTTTATTTTTAATAACTATGTTAGGAATTACTTTAAGTTATATAGGGTCAAAAGTACCTGTTTTAAATAAATTAGGTTTAGGATTTTTACTTTGTATATTCATACCGTCTTATTTAGTTTTTAAAGGTTGGATACCGAGACAACTAGCTGAAAATATAGATAAAGGGTTCTTTAATAAACCTAATCAAAATTTCGGAATAGGTATTAATTTTTCGCAATTTTTTATCACCATTGTTATAGCAGGAAGTCTTTTAAGTGTAGATCGTAACTTATTAAGAAGATCTTTAATAAAATTCGTACCTTTAACAATTTTTAGTGTTTTCGTATGTGGTTTCGCTATTGGAGGATTAGGATATTTATTAAATTATAAATGTCCAAGTATATTTGCAAGTCGTAGTCAAGGTTCTATATGGGATGTAATATTTTTTGTATTTGTTCCTTTAACCAATGGAGGCACTAATTTAGGAATTAATGGTTTTGCTAATGGTATTTATCAAGAAGCTTTTAAAACTGAAGCTTCAACTATTAGAACTGCTATCTTAGGACCTTTAGTTTTAGCCCGTACACTAAGTATTTTTATAGCAGGATTACTCTACATCATTTTTGATAAAAGCAAATACAGTGGAAAAGGAAAATTAGAAAAATCTTCTACTCAATTAGATCAAATAAATCAAACAAAAACTACTAAAAATAGTGGCATAATAGATTTTAAAACAATAGGCATGGGATGGTTAATTATTTTTGCACTTTATTCAATAGGTAGCATGATAAATCAATTATTATTCGGTAAAATGGATCCTATGGTTTACATGATTATCTTATTATTGTTGATTAAAATATTTAACTTAATGTCTCAAGAAAATCAAAATGCTGTTACTCAATCTGGAAAATTTATGACAGAAAATTTCACAAGCGCTGTATTAGTGGGTTTAGGATTAACTACAAATTTTGAACAATTAAAATCAACAATTTCAAATCCAAGTGTTTTAATAACTGTATGCGCATCTTTATTAATAGCTACCTTGATTACATTCTTAATAGCGCCAAAATTAGGTTTTTATCCTTTAGAAACAGCTCTAACATCAGGAATTTCTTCTTACAGCATTGGTGGAGCAGGCAATGTAGGAGTTATGACAATATCTCATAGAATGAATTTATTACCTTTCGCTATGATAGCTACCAGATTAACAGGACCTTTAGTATATGTCATCGCAAATATAGCTTTCCGTAGTATATATATGGCATAAAATTCATTTTTATAAAAAATAAAAATTATTTTTTAGTTTAAATTTAAATTTAAAATTAATAAAGATCAACAATATATTAAAAGTTGATCTTTATTTTTTTCTTCTATTAAATTCCCTAAATTACACTTAATGATTTATGTTAAAATTTATTGATTTTTATTTCAAACAATAACAACATAAATAGCATATATTACACAAAAAAATGCAACAATATTTTTAACAAAGATACGAAAACACAAACGACACCATTTAAAAAATTGTTTTTTAAAATTAAACATATTATTACATAAGTTATAATAAATAAAATAAAAAGTAAAAAATATTAAATGCAACGAAGTAATTAAAATAAATAATTTTTTTTTTCTTTCGAAACATGTTTTTATAATTTGCAGTATTAAATATTTTTTTAACATAAAAAAGATCATAACCTATTCTTACAAAATTATTTAAATTTAATTAAGTAGTTTTATATTTTTTAATCAAAATTAATATTATATATAACAAAATTAAAAAATGAATAATTTTATTTAACAAATACAAAAGGAGAATTGCAATTATATATGTTTTACTTATTAACCAATATTATAATCTGTATAATCTGTTATCTTATAGGCTCTATTCCTTTCGGTTTATTAATAGGTTTTTACCATAACAGAAAAATCAATTTATTAGGTTCTAAAAATATTGGGGCATCCAATGTTACAAGAATTTTAGGTTTTAAATACGGTTTATTAACTTTTTTATTAGATTTTATGAAGGGATTTTTGCCTATTTTTATTTTTAAAAATTATAATTTAAGTTTATTTCCCAAAGAAAAAACAATAATATTAGGGGTGTGTGCTATTTTAGGGCATATGTTTTCTATTTTTAATCATTTCCAAGGAGGAAAAGCTATAGCAACTTCTGTTGGAGTAATTGCAGGGATTCATTTTTGGAGTGGGGTTTTAGGTATTATGATTTTTGCAATCTTAGTCAAATTAACCGGTTATGCTTCTTTAGCTTCTTTAATTGCTACAATTATTACTAATATTAATTTATATATAACGAAAACAAATTTATATAACTCTATAATGATGGCAATTATAACTGTTTTAATTTTCATAAAACATAAAAAAAATATTATTAATCTATACCAAGGTACAGAGAATAAATTTAATATTAAAAATAAAAAATAAATTTTAAATTAACAACAAATAATATATAAAATAACAAAAAATCAAAAAAACGTCACAATATCACGATCTGTTAAAGTATCAAAACGATCAAATATAATACGAGTATTTTTATCAAAATAATATTTTTTTAAAAAATCCAAATTTAAAGGCCAATTTTTATATTTTAAAGTTAAAAAAACACGATAAAAAATTTTTTTCTTTATAATTTGAAAAGAACGTTTAGCTATAGAAGGGCCTAAAACAATAGCTATATCAATTGACAAATTATTCTGCAAAATAATCTTAATTTTATTAGCTATATCTTGAACTTTAACAATACTTGGATGCATAATTAAAAGTTTACTTATCAAACCAAAAGGAGGATAATCACTAATCTGACGTTCTTGTAAGATTGTTTCATAAAAAAATTCAAAATTATTATTTACAATAGAATCTAAAATATAATGATTAATATTATAAGTTTGTATTATAATACGAGATTTTTTAGGCATATTATATATTAATTGTACTAAAAATTGAAAAGCTTTTTCTGAAGCTGTAAAATGATTTATATTTAATAATGCATCGAATAAAATAATTCCTAATAAACTCATCGGCCAAGAAATACTATTCTTAATTATCATTTTAGTACCTAAACAAATATCTATTTTATTATTATTCAAATTAGATATAATATTTTCATACTCTTTCATATTTAACTTTCGAATGTTATCCGAATCTATACAATAAATACGAGATTCAGGTATCTTTTGTTTTAAAAAATTTTCAACAGATAAAATACCCGAAAACATACTAGAAATAGTTTTTTGTTCACACAAAGAACAATATTCAAGAAATTTTTCTTTATGACCACAAAAAGAACATTTTAATATTTTCAAATCAATATAATAATGCAAAATACAACTACAATTAGAGCATTTAGGAATATAACCACAATGTAAACACAAAACCAAACGTGAAAAACCTTTAATATTAATGAATAATAAACTTTTTAATTTTGATTTAATATTTTCCATTAATAATTCAGTTAAAGTCGAAGATAAAGGGGATAAATTCCCTTCTTTTAATTCTTCTTTCATATCAATTAATTTAATATCATATTTATTTTCATTATTTTGTAAATTTAACCAAATATATTCGCCTAGTATTTTAGCTCGATAATAACTTGTTAATGATGGAGATAAACTAGATAAAAGCAATGGTATTCGATTATAATTAGCTCTTACTTGAGCTAATTCTCTAACATCATAATAAGGCATTTTTATTTTTTCAATAAAAGATTCATGATGCTCATCATCTATTATAATAATCCCTAAATTTATAAAAGGAGTAAAAATAGCAATATTATTGCCTATAATCAAATCTGCATTTAATTGTTGTAATTTAGAATTTTTAAAATTATTCTTAATACGGCCATGATTAACGAATATCGTAATATCAGGAAATTGTATTTTAATCTTTCTAACTAAATGTTCAATTAAAATGATTTCGGGCACCAAAATAAGAATTTGTTTTTTGTTAATTAAATTTTCTTGAATTAATTTATAATATATTTTTAATTTATCAGACTCTAAAGAATAAATTAATAAATAATTTTTATATTGATCTAGTACAAATTTATTAAAAATATTTTGTTGCTGTATGGTTAAAGAAATTTTTAACATTTCTTTTTTCTCTGTGTTACTGGTTTGATCATTTAAATTAAAAAAATTATTTTCTATCATTTCTTGAGAAACTAAAGATTTAATATTATCATAAGACAATTGAGAAAGTTCTTTTTTTGGGACAATAGACATTTCAATAATTTTTTCTTTTTTTAATTTTCTTAAAAAGGAAATCTTAAAATTATTTTTAACGTTTAACAAAAAATTTTTTTCGGTTAAATACTGTTTTAATTCTAATGGCACCAAATCAGATTTTAAAATAGAAATTTTACGAACATAAGAAGTTAATAAATCTTTAGGCAAAACTGTTCTATAAACAGAAATTTTGGAATTGAAAGGGACTTTAAACAATTCATCCATTAATAAAAAAAATTCTTGATTTAGAAAAGGCACTAAATCAAGAACTTCTATTATTTCTTTATTAGCAAATATACTACTTTCTTTAATAGCAAGAACATAACCCAAACGAACAGTATCTTTGAAAGGAATAATAACTCTAGTACCTACTTGGACTAAATTTAACATATTTTTAGGAATTATATAATCAAAAGATGAAAAATAAGAATTCAAAGATAAATCTATTAAAATTTCAGCAATCATAAAAAGCCTCTAATAACTTAGAAAATTGAAATATAAATTTAAAAACATGTATATAAATATCTATTTAAAAACATTTAGTTATTTAATTTATTTAATAATTCTTCTATACGTTGTCCATGTAAAAGTTCATAATCATATTCAAATATTAAATCAGGAATATAACGAATTTTTTTCCTTATTTTGCCAGCTAAATCTTGACGAATAATTTTTTTATTTTTTTCTAAAGTATTCTTAGCTAAATTTAAAATTTCAGGTTTTTTTTCAATAATAGTATAAAAAATTTTAGCTATTGAACAATCTTTAGTAAGTTTAACGTCCGTAATACTAATAAAACCTATTTGTGAATTTTGAATCACTTTATTAACAATACTAACTAATTCTCTATGAATAATGCTTGACATTCTTTCTAAAATCAAATTACTCATTAACTATTTCCTCCATTCGAGATGCCTCTATTATATCATCCATACGGAAATCATTAAAATTATCAAATACAATACCACATTCACTATCTGTTTTAGCATGATCAATATTATTTTTTAAATGTTTTAAAGAAACAATTTTGCCTTGATAAATTATTTTTTGTTGACGTTTAACTTGAACAGAGGCGCCATTATAAATAACACCATTAATAACTCGACAACCAGCTATATTATTTTTATCACTTCTATAAAAAACCTGAATAACAACAGCTTTACCTGTAAATTTAAGTTGAAAAATAGGCTTGGATAAAGTTTTTAATTTTTTCGCGATATCTTCCACTAAGCGATATAAAATTTGATAACTTCTAACTTCAACTTTTAAATTATCAGCTAATTTTATTATATTCTGATCCACTAAATTATTAAAATTAATTATAATAGCTTGAAAAGTACTAGCTAACATAATATCATTATCCGTTAAAGCTCCGGTAGCTGTTTTAATAAAATTAATTTTAACTCCATGAAAATCTAAGTTTTTTAATGATTCTGTTATAACCTCAATCATACCTTGAGTATCTGTTTTTAAAATAAAATTTAATATTGAATGAGATACATTTTCCTGTAATAATTCTTCCATAAAATTTTGTTCTAAATTTTTTTGCAATTCTTGGTGTTTTTTTTCTTGAGATTTTTGTTGTCTTATCTCGATAATTTGTTTCGCTATTTTTTCATTAGTAGCAACCATTAATAAATCTCCAGCTTGTGGAACTTGTTTAAAACCATAAATAACCACAGGTTGCGAAGGAAAACATTTTTGAATTTTTTCTTGAATGTCATTTTCTAAGGCTCTAACTTTACCATAAGCATGGCCAGCAACAACAATATCTCCAATTTTTAAAATACCTTGATTAATTATAACAGTAGCTGCGGAACCTTTATTCTTAATCAAACTAGCTTCTAATACAGTACCCAATACATTTTGTTGAGCCTTAATTATCCTTGGACGTTTATTATTTACTAACAAAATAGTTTCTAATAAATTATCAATACCTTTAGTTTTTAATGCAGATATTTCAATATAAAAAGTATCTCCACCCCATTCTTTAGGAATTAAATTATATTCAGATAATTCTGACATAATACGTTCTTTCTGGTTAGGGATTTTGTCTATTTTATTAAGAGCTATAATAATATCAACTTTCGCTTTTTGAGCATGTTTAACAGATTCTAAAGTTTGAGCTTTAACGCCATCATCACAAGCTACAACTAAAACGCAAATATCAGTAATTTGAGCTCCTCGACTGCGCATTTTTGTAAAAGCTTCATGACCCGGACTATCTATAAAAGTAATTTTTTTACCATTATAAACCACTTCATAAGCACCAATTTTTTGAGTAATGCCTCCCGCTTCTTGATCGACAACACGTGTTTTACGAATAACATCTAATAAAGTGGTTTTACCATGATCTACATGGCCCATTATTGTAACAATAGGAGAACGAGTTATTAAATCTTTCGTTGGTACTTGAGATATAAATTCTTCATTAACTATACAATCATCGATAATATTAATATTGAACTTTAAACCTAATAACTCAATTAAATCTCTTGTTAAACATTGATGCACTTTATTTTTTATCCCTAATTTTGTAAGCGTCCCTATTAAAAATTTTTCTGAAATTTTCCAAATTTCAGCCAATTCTTTAATAGTATGATTAGGATTATAAATATAATCACTTGTAAGTAAATTACCAGATTTATCACCTTGTTGATGATCTTCTTTTTTCTTTTTATTTTGCATATAATTATTTTTTCTCCTTTAGATATTTATATTTAACGAATTTTTATATATTAACCGTACATCTATAAGTTAATTATAAAAAAGATAAATTTTACTTTAAAATTAACAAGATAAATAACAGATATAAATTATAAAAATACTTTTTTAATATCAAATCTCAATAAAATCGGAATTAACAAAAAATTTTATCAAAAAATAAAAAGACTAACGTTCTTCATTAGTTTTAATTTCTATTTGCCATTTAGTAACCTGAATAGCTAATCTAAGATTTTGCCCTAATTTACCAATAGCTAAAGCGACTTGATCAGCTGCTACAAAAACCAAAGCATTTTTGTTATCAAAATCTAAATTTATTTGATCTACTTGAGCCGGTTTTAAAGCATTAATTATCAATTTTTCCGCATCTAAGCTCCATTTAAATAAATCTATTTTTTCACCTCTTAAAATATTTAAAATATTTTTAATTCTATGGCCTTGCGCACCAATACAAGCGCCAATAGGATCTACTTGTTTACTATTAGATAATAATCCAAGTTTAACTCGACTAGAAGGAATACGAGCAATAGCCATAATTTGAACAATACCATCTTTAATTTCCGGAATAAAATATTTAAATAATTCGATAATAAATTGATTATTAACACGACTAACTGAAATTTGAAGATGTTTAGGCGTAGTATTGTGAACCCCTGTAATTAAAACAAAAATCTTTTCACCGATATAAAAATTATCATTAGACATTAAATCTTTTTTAAATATAAAAGTCTTAAATTTTTTTTCTAATTCTAAAACAAAAAATTTTAATTTTTCTTCAATTACTTCAGCAATCATTAATTTATTTTCATATTTTTTAAAAAAATTAAAAATATTTTCTCTTTGAAATTTTAATAATTCTTCATTAAATTTATTTTTAAAATCCCGACTACCATAAAAATTAAAATCTTTTTTAGGATCCACTTCAATTTCTAAAATTTCACCTACCTCAACAGAAGGATTAATTTCTTTAGCTTTTTTTAAAGAAATACAATCTTGTTCTTTATTAACAGAAAAATCACATTTTTCATCGACAACTATATATTGTTTATACAAATTCATTTTATCATAATTCGGTTCAAAACAAACTCGACATTTTTTTAGTTTAAAAGTTTTTTTACAACCAGATATTAAAGCTTTCTCTAAAGCATTAACTACTTGATCGAAAGTTATTTCATATTCTTGTGCTATTTGTTCAATATGTTTTAAAAAATTTTTATTTTGCAAATAAATTACCTCTTCCCATAGAAATATAATTCAGATTATCATTTTTTTTATGATTTTAAAATTAAAAAAGTGGTTATTTAAAAAACCACTTTTAAAAAAACTAACTCAATGACATAATAATTAAAAATTATGTAAATTAAGTTAAGTTAATGAAAGTTAAATATTTAATTTTTATAATTTTTCAAAAATTATAATATAACGTAGTTTATCATATTAAATAAATTAAAAAACTAAAATATATATAAAATTTTAAATAAAATTTTTTAAAAAAATTAAAAAAATTAAATGGTACGGATAATGAGATTCGAACTCACAAGAGAAAATTTCTCACATGCCCCTCAAACATGCGCGTCTACCATTCCGCCATATCCGCATTAAAATATCTTTTTTAAGCAAAGATATTTTTTTTAATAAATTAATTCTCAACTAAAATCAAATAATAATGCATATTATCATTGTTTTTGATTTTATTAATTTCTAAATCATTATAATTATTAAATAAAAATTTTTCCAAACCTATCAAAGAATCATGTTTCTCCAATTGTTGATCATAAAAAATAGTAATTAATTGAGTTGTTTTTGTAATCATTTTTTGTAATAATTCAATAATTAAAATTTCTAAATTATTATTTTTTTTAAAAAAAGTAGAATCTAAAAAAGCTTCAAAATCTGAAGAGAAATTTTCCAATAAATTAACATTTGGATTAAATAAAATTTTGCCTACTAGATTATTTTTAATGTTATCATTCATATGGGAGATATTTTCAGAATAAGATAACGTTTCATCAAAAGCAACAAGAGCATTATAACCTTGAGCTATATTACTAGTATTCATAATACTAATATTGAAGTTATTAAAATTTTTGATCAAATCACTATTAGCTAATATTTCTGGATTATTCGGGAATAAAATAACATCACTAATTTCTAATTTATTTAAAATTTTATTAAAATTGGTCCAAAAAAAGTCCCAAATAATTTCTCGTTGTTCAATGATAATAAGATAATCCACTTTAAAATCTTTTCGAAATATTTCGTTAATAGTTGCATTTGGAGTAGTTGCTATTAGAACATAATTTTTTTTTAAAATTGAATTATCATAAGAAAAATTTTGTTCTTGAAGAAAAATTTTATTTTGTTCCTTAATATTATCAATTTTAGATTTAATCAAAAAACCATATTTTAATAAATTAGTCAAAACTAAACCAGGTTTGTTAGTATGAATATGTATTTTCAATAATTTTTCATTTAATATAACTATTAAAGAATTACCGAATTTAATAAATTGTTTACGTAACTTAGATAAACTTAATTCATTAGACTGATATAACTGAACTACAAACTCGGTACAATAACAATAAGGAATTTTAGAACTACTTATATCAGATATTTCTGTCGCCTTATAATGATCAAAATCTTCTAAAATTTCTTTAGAAAGCAAAAAATCTTTATCAAATTCTTTTAAAGAAAGTTTCGAGCCTTGACAACACAACAACATACCTTCAAAAAAATATATTAATCCAGCTGCTCCGCTATCTACAACATTGGATTCTTTTAAAATAGGTAATAGCTCAGGAGTTTTTTCTAAAGATTTTTTAGCATATTTAATGATTTGCTTTAATAATTCTTCAATATTATTAAAAAATTTCTGATCATTAATAGCTTCCAGAGAATCTCGTAAAACAGTTAAAATAGTACCTTCTACAGGAGAAAATATAGAATCATAAGCTTGTTGATAACCGCTAATTAAAGATTGAATAAATTCTTCTATATTAACAAAACTTTTCTTTAATTGAATTAATTTATTAGATAATCCACTAAAAAATTGAGATAAAATAACGCCTGAATTGCCTTTAGAACTCATAATTAAAGCATTAGCCAAAACACGAGAAACTTCGGTAATAGAATTTTCATTCAAATAATAAATATGACGAATACCTTCAGCCATAGTCATATACATATTAGTGCCTGTATCACCGTCAGGAACAGGAAAAACATTCAAATTATTTATTTTTTGACAATTTTTTTTTAAATTAATAGTGCCATTAATAACCATTTCTTTAAAAAGAAGACCATCTATAGTTTGTTCTGATATTGACATTATTCTAAAATCCTTTTTTTCTAAACATGATGAAAAAATAAAAAATCAGATTTTTTTAATTTACAAAAAACAATTATTTTTTTATAAAAGAATTTAAAGATAAATTCAATAAATTTTATTATTTTTTTAAAACTTATAATGTAAATTAAAAAAATAATTATTTGTATTATTGGATTTAAACTTCAAAACACATTCGAATTACAAATTAAATTTTTGATTATATTTTTTCAAAAATAAAAAAAATAACTATGAATTTTTATAATTAAACCGCTTTTTTTCATCAATAATATAATAACTTTGATCCCAAAATCATAAATTTTAATAATAAAGTTAAAAATTTAAAATTTTTATTTTCCCAAAAATATAAATAATATTTCGCATTCAAAATTATAAATATTAACAGTAATATATTACAATAAATATATTTTTTTGTCTAAAAATTATAAGATATCCACTTTATTATATATTAGAAAAAATATTGATTAATATATATTTATATGTAAAAAACTTTAAAAATAATATTAAAATTATTAATAATGGTTTTAGAATAACTATAGAATAACTATTTTATTTAGATGATAAATTAGAAACATGAATATAACTTTTATTACTAATGAATTGTTTAAAATTAAAATTTTTTAGTTATTCCGATGTTTTATTATCAAAATCATTTAAAAAATTAATCTAAAAAAGTTAAACAAATTATTAAAAAAATTTAAAAGCGAGTAAGTTTAATGAATTTAAAGTTAATCAAAGATTTTCAAACATTTTTAAAAATTGAACGCAATTACTCTAAATTAACAATAATTAATTATACTTCTGACTTAAAAGAGTTTGTATTATTTTGTAATCAAAAAAAAATAGATTTCAATATTCATGAATTAAAAAATCCTATTTTATCTCGTCTATTTTTAGTACATTTAACTTCAAAAAAAAATAAAAATATAACTATTAAAAGAAAAATTTCTACTTTAAGAACTTTTTATAATTTTTTAAAAGATCAACACAATATCAAAACTAATATATTCAAATCATTGCCAAATATTAAAATAAACCATAAAATACCTAAAATTATTGAACCCAATAATATACAAAAATTATTAGATTCTATAAAAATAGACAATAATATAATAAATTACCGAAATTATTTAATAATAGATTTACTTTACAGCTGCGGTTTAAGAGCTCAAGAACTAGCTGACTTAACTATCAATAACATAAACCTTTCTGCTAACCAAATTTTAATTAATGGTAAGGGTTCTAAAGATAGATATATTCCTTTACATCAAAAACTTTCAAATATGTTAAAAAATTACATAATTAATATAAGACCTAAATTAACCCATAATAAAGAAATATTATTTTTAATTACAAATCAACATGGACATAAAATAACTACTAGAGGTATAAGTTTTATTATTAATAAAATATGTCTAAATAATAAATATAAAATTAAAATATCTCCGCATATGTTTCGTCATGCTTTCGCTACAATTTTATTAAATAATGGAGCAGATTTAAGAATAGTACAAGAACTATTAGGACATAACCATTTAAAAACAACTCAAATTTACACTTATATTTCTGATACCGATTTACAAAAAAAATTTATCCATTATCATAATAGAAATAAATTAAAAAAATAAAAAATTCATTAATTCCAAAAAGAAAGAGAAAAAATATAACATGTCAAATAAAAGTTTTTTTGAAGTCGTAAGTTATTATAAAAAAAATAATATTCAATTACCTCAAAGACAAACTCAATATAGTGCAGGATATGATCTAGCAGCTGCTATAGAAATAAATATTCCACCACAACAAATAGCAATAATACCCACAGGCTTAAAAGTATTTTTACCTTCGAACCAAGTTTTACTCATTTATGCCAGATCTTCTTTATTTATTAAAAAAAAATTAATGTTGACTAATAATGTAGGAGTAATAGATAGTGACTATTATAATAACATCGAAAATGAAGGACATATTTTAATCCCATTATACAATTTTTCTAATCAAATAATTACTATTCATAAAAACGAAAGAATTGCTCAAGGAATATTACAAAATTTTTTACTTACTAAAAATGATAATAATGAAAACCAAATTCGAAAAAATGGCTTCGGTAGTACTCAATAATTTTTACTAAATATAATTGTCAAAATATATAAAATATGTTAAAATGTTAAGGTTAATAAAAAAATACGATTGGAAATTAGGGTAAAAATCAAAAAAATATAATAATACCCTTTTTAATTATGAAATTTTAATAAAAATAAAAAAATTCCAAGATAAAAAAAGGAGTAACTTAAAATAAAATAAATATGGGCAATGTAACAAATATTAAACAATTATTAGAAGCTGGTATACATTTTGGACATTCAGCAAAAAAAACACATTATAAAGCTAAAAAATATCTTTTTTGTTTAAAAAATGATGGCATTCCTACAGTAAGAAATAAAATTCATATTATAAATTTAAAAAAAACTGTAGAACATATTGAAATTGCTTATAAAAAAATTGTAGAAATAGTTGCTTCAGGTGGAAAAATTCTTTTTCTGGGTACTAAAAAACAAATACAAGATATCATAAAAACAGAAGCTCAAAGATCGCAACAATATTATGTCAATCAACGTTGGTTAGGTGGTATTTTTACAAATTTTAGCACTATCACCCAAAGAATTAGTTATTTATTAAATCTTTATAAAGAAGAAGAAGAAGGATTATGGGATTATTTAACTAAAAAAGAAATAGCTAAATTAACTAAAAAAAGAAATAAATTAGAAAAAATCTTGGGTGGTATTAAAAGTATGAATAAACTACCTCAGGCTATTATTATAATAGATACACAAAAAGATGCTATAGCTATTGCAGAAGCGAGAAAATTAAATATTACTATTTTTGGAATTATAGATAGTAATTGTGATCCAGATTTAGTAGATTATGTGATTCCCGCTAATAATGATGCTATTAAAGGAGTTAAATTAATAACTTCTATTTTAGCAAACGCTGCTTTAGAAGGCATAAAATTAACCAACAAGACAAATGAATCGGATAAAATCATTCCTAATCCAACAAAATAATTTTATATCTAATTAAAATAATATTTTTTAAAAAAACAAAATTTAAGTTTAATATATTAAAAAAAATAATAAAAATAATTTTTTTAAAATTTTTAAAAATTATTATATATAAAAAATAAATAAAATAAAAGAGTTTGTTAAATAAATATGAAACCCGAAATGATAGAAAAAATTAAAAAATTAAGAGAAATTACTAATTTTAGTATATGCGACTGTGCAAAGGCTTTGACAAAAACTCAAGGCAATATAGAAGAAGCTATTGAATTATTAAATAAAGAAAAATATATAGAATATCCAGAAATATTTGATGAACCATTGACAGAAGGCGCAACCCATGTAGCTTGCAACAAAAACAAAGCTGTAATCTTTGAACTCAATATAAAAACAGATTTTGCAGCGCAAAATATACAATTTATAGAATTAATTACAACAATAGAAAAAATTTTATTACAAGTTCCCGATAGTATTCGAAAATTAAATGATTTTTTAAATTATAATTTTCAAGGAAAAACAGTAAAACAAATAATAAGTCAAAAAATGACTATTTTTCAAGAACAAATCAGATTGAAACGTATACAAATTGTTTACAAAAAAACTGAAGAAAGTTTTGGTTACTATAAACATCAAAACGGTAAAATTTCAACTTTAATACATTTAACGAAACCTTGTAAAAATGTCGAAAAACATTTGCCTATTCATATTACAGAATCAAATCCAAAATCAAAAGAAATTTTATTACAACAAGAAATGTACAATAACTCTAAAATCAAAGTTCAAGAATATTTACAAAAAAATAATACAAATATTATTGTTTTTTACCGTTTCGCTTTAAATAATTAAAAAAAATCTATTTTAATGAAATAATTATTAATAAAATACTTAAAATATTTTATTTTATTAATTAAAAGATCATAAAATTAAAATTTTAAACAAAATATATTTAACAATTTATCAATTTATAAAAATATATAATTTTTATTAAAATGGAGAGCTATAATGTTAAGCAAAATTCTTTTAAAATTAAGTGGAGAAGCGTTAAAAGGAGAAAAAGTAACTATTGATCCACAAAAAGTAAAAGAAATTGCTAAAGAAATTAAAGAAATTAAAGAATTAGGTGTACAAATTGTTATCATTATTGGTGCAGGTAATATTTGGCGAGGAATCACTGGACAAACTCTAGGAATGAAAAGAGATCAATCAGATTATATGGGGATGTTGGGTACTATTGTAAACGCTTTAGCTTTACAAGATGCTTTAGAAAATTTAAATATTGAAACTCGTGTAATGACATCATTTCAAGTACTTGCAGTAGCTGAGCCTTATATCAAAAAAAGAGCCGATCATCATTTAGATAAAAAACGTGTTATCATTTTAAGCGGGGGTATTGGGGTACCTTTTTTTTCTACAGATACTGCAGCCGCTTTAAGAGCCGCTGAATTAGGTATTAATATAATATTAATGGCTAAAAATAATGTTAAAGGAGTTTATACATCCGATCCTAAACATAATCAAAAAGCAATTTTTTTAGAAAAAATAGAACATAAAGAGATTATATCTAAAAGGCTAAATGTTATGGATATAACAGCTGTTTCTTTATGTTGGGAAAATAGAATAGATATTATAGTTTTTGATATGAATGAAAAGGGTAATATTAAAAAAGTAATTTTAGAAGAAAAAATAGGAACTTTAATCACTTCTAAGGAGAATTAAAATGCAAGATTATAATCAACAAATAGAAATTTTACTAAAAGAAATAAACGAGAAAATGAACTCTCAAATTAAAGTTATGAATGAAAAATTCAAATATATAAGAACCGGAACCGCTAATCCACAAATATTAGATAAAGTCTATATAGAATATTATAACCAAACACAACCTTTAAGACATTTTAGTTCTATTTATGTAGCCGAAGGTAATCAATTACATATTAAACCTTTTGATCCCAATTTAATCACAAATATTAAAACATCTATTTTAAAATTAAACATAGGAATAAATCCTAAAGTTGAAAATAATATTATAAAATTGATTTTCCCAAAACCTTCCGAAGAACAACGTATTCAGTTAACATCTAAAATTAAACGAAACGCAGAAGAAGCTAAAATTGGTATCCGAAATATCAGAAGACAAACTAACGAAAAAATTAAAAAAATAAAACTTAATCAAGACTGGGAAACAACAATAATCAAACAAATACAAACAATTCACGATAAATTTATTAAATTAATAGATGAATTAACCAATCAAAAAAATAAAGAATTATTAAAATATTAACAAATATTTTATAAAATAAATATGAGTATGAATATAAAAAAAATACAAAAAAAAATATATGTAGGAATAACAATACTAATAATAACTATTGTATGGTTAAGTATTTTAATATATATAGATAAAAATCAAAAAACAGATTTATTAATTTATAATGGTATTTTATTCCTTATAACGTTTATTTATTTATCTTTTCGTGAAGTCATTAAAAAAATCAAAATCTCAAACCAAATAATAAAATTTAGCAATACCAAAAATATACTTAATTTATTATTTTTTTTTATCTTGAATATTGTTTATGGATTTTATTTAATAAAAATAATTTTAAAACATCTGTACCATCAACAAATTATTAAAATACAAAATCGTCCTATCTTGCATAATTATATTAAAAAAATTTTTTTCTTAAATAATCTAAATTTAAACAACATTCCCAATAATTCAATAATATTATTTATATTTTTAATGATCATTTGTTTTTTATATATTTATTTTATATATAAAAAAAAATTTAAAACAATTCAATTAAGTTATACATTAAATTATTTAATAATAATAAAAGGATTATATTATCTTATATCTAATATAAACAATTTTATAATGTTCAATATATCTTTATACATAATTTTTTGTTATATATTTTTTTTTATACATAAAAATAATTATCTTTTATATAATGAATTATTTAAAAATATAGCTATTTTTATATACATTTTATTAGGAAGCATTTCTATATTTAGTTTAATGCTAATTAACCCAAAAATAATCTTATATTTATTTATTATTACTATTTCAAGCGATAGTTTTGCATTTTTAGGAGGAGTTTTTTGGGGTAAAACGCCATTGTGTTATCATATCAGTCCCAATAAAACTAAAGAAGGATTTTTGTGCGGAATATTATTCACTCTTATAATTATTAATACCTTTTTTAATGTTATGAATAAAATATCGTATTTTATAGTTTTCTCAATATTAACCATTATAAGTAGTATAATTTCCCAAATAGGGGACCTTATAGTTTCTAAATTTAAAAGAAATTTAAACATTAAAGATTTTAGCAACTTCATTCCAGAGCATGGAGGTTTATTAGATCGTTTTGATTCTATTCTATTTTTATCTATCTTTATAATATTAATAATAATAAGTCCTTGGTCACAATCAATCAACCAATTGTTCTATATGATTTAACAATAAAACACAGATATAAATCGAATAATTAAAAAAAATTTTTTAATATAAATTAAAAAATATTTAAATAAATATTCTATTTAAATATTTTCAAATATTATTAACTATTATTATGAAATATTTTTTGATTTTTTGTTATTATTCAAAAATATATCGATTAATCTCATAATTATTAAATTTTTTTTATTTTTGACACATTTATTAAATAATATATTAATATTATTTATTCAAAAAAAATTAAAAAAAATTATTATTAATTTCTTTATCCGAAACAGTTATTTAGCATACGCATATAAATGTTATTAAATTATTTTAATAATAAATGATTCATATCGAATTATAAATAAATATTAATTATTATTAATAAATAAAATTATTATTTTAATAAAAATTACAAAAAACAGCCTAAAATAATAATTTTTATTCTTAAAAAATAAAAAATTTTAATTATTTTATATGCTGTTTTATATAATTATATATACATATTGTCTATTAAATTTAGTTTAAAGTTTTTATTATTTAAAACTTATTTATCATATAATAAATTTGATTAAAGTTATAAACTCAAAATTAAATATCCAAAATAATATAATATAGTTTTAAAAATTTTTTAATTGATAATTAAATTAAAAATATAATAAAAATAAATAAAACGTTTTATATTGAACATTGTTAATTTATTAAAGATAAAAAATCCTTAATATAAAAACCATTATACTCTTTGAAAATTCATTTTTTTCAAAGCACGCGCAGAAACAAAAACTTTTTGAATTTGCCCTTTATCGTTGATAATGCGAACTTTCTGTAAGTTAGCCTTCCATTTCCTTTTAGTGGCATTCATAGCATGACTACGTTTATTACCGCATAAAATAGCTTTACCTGTTAAATAACATTTTGCCATTTAATATTTACCTCCTTTTTCTATTTATATTAAATTATATAAAAAATGATGATATCCCGATTTATAAAAACTAATAAACCGGAATAATTTAAATTCTTTTGTCTCTAACTCTAGTATATTCTAATAATAAAAGAAGAAAATCCGTAAATAAAGAAATAAAAATTATATGAAAAGAAAAAGCTAAAGGCCACTCGTATTTTTTATCCAATTTCAAACGAGTTAAATATTCTACTTCCTGAAAATTTTGAACTAAATTTAAAGAAGCCAATACAATAGTTCCAAAAATAACTAGAGTCGATAACACAGTATTGTCCATGAAAATATTTATAGTCCATGTAGAAAATACAAATACAGTCAATATAATGAAAAATGTTAACAATCTAGAATTAACTTTTATAATATTAAAAGAATATAAGACATTCATAAGTACAAAAATAAAACAAACACATATTAAAGCAAACATAAAAACAGGCAATAAAATAAAATTGTTTACATCCATTACAACAAATGCACTACCAAGCAAAATACCTTCAAATAGAGCATATGCAATAGAAACTGTACGTAAACTATTATATTGAGCAAAGCAACTATAAATAAGCAATCCAATACATAAAGCAGTTGAACAAGAGATACAGAAAAAAGCAATTTTTAAAGGATTAAAAAAAATTGATAAATTAAATATTAAACGAAAACTAAATATACCAGAAAACAAACTAATTAAAAGCAAAAATAAAGTTTTAATTATGACGCCCGTTTTATTAGCATAATCATTTGTAAAATAATTATTTTCTTTTTGAGATTTAGAAACATTAATAATATTAGTTAAAACAAAATTTTTTTTCATAATATTGATACAAATATCAAAACCCTTTCTATTTAATGTTTTATTTATATATAATAATCAAATACTAAAGTACTAATAAATACTAAAAATCAGTTTAAAGACAGCAATAAAAATAAATTAATTATAAATAAAGTCTTAGATTTTATAAAATATTTAACTCTTTTAGTTTGAAAAAAATATAAAATTTAATTATATAAAAATTTATCAAATATTAAATAATGATAATACAACTGTGCAAATTATAACATTTTTTGATTCAAATATCAAAAAAATTTTAATTTTGCAATTTAATTAGTAAAACGTTAATTTTTAATTAATATAAATTAGTTAATAATTTAAAATCAAAAAAATATCTTATAGTTAAAATTTCGCTAATATAACAATATATTGCAACATTGACTAGAAATTATATCATATAATAACTAAAATTTTTATTTTTATTAAAACAATTTTTTTTAATTAATCAAAAAGAAAAAAAATATTAATGACTTCATTCATTTCAAAAAAACCTCTTACAAAAATAAAAATAATTTATTAATTTCAAAGTAATAAATTATAATTTGTGTATCATTTATAACATTAATTATATTTTTTATTCATAAAAAAAAGCTATTTATTAAATATTAAATAGCCTAAATTATATAAAAACCACTTTTATATAAAAAACGAATTAGTTATTTTTAATTTAATTAAATATTTTTGTTAACAGGAGGGAAATAATCCATTGTTACTGCATGCCACTCGTCTCCAGGTAAACGCTGATACACACTTTCTTCTAAATGTTGTTTAGTTTTAAAATTAATATAACATTTTAGTCTTAAATTTGCATCAGAACCTTCATAAATAATATTAATATTACCTTTTTCATCTACACCATCTAAATAACCTAAAAATTTAAATTCAATATCAATTCCATTAATTTTTCTAAATAAACTAGTTGGTATATTAGTATTTTCAATATTTTTTTTAGGTTTATCAATATATTTGGATAAATATGATTCATTGGAATAATTATTTAATGATTGTCTACTATTATATAATTTAAACGCAAAAGTAATAATGGATATTAAAGTAAAAAACAAAAAAATAATTAATAAAAACAATATAAAACCAGATAAATGATTTATTTTTTTAGATTTTAAAATCATTTTTAACCTCTTATCTCTCTACAATATATTTTATTTAAAAATTAAAAATAAAAATAATTATTGCTTTTTTTAAGCATTATTGCACAGATGAGATATTTAAATATAATAGTTAATATAAATTTTATTAAATAATATTTTCAAAAATAATTTCTTTTTTATAAAAATAATCATATAAATAATAATTTTATTCGTTTTTATTGTTTAAAAAATAATAATTTTATAAACTAAAAAGAAATTTTTTTGAAATAATTTCATAAAAATTTATAAATTCGAGAACAACTAAATTATACCATATTTATAATTTGATAATCCTAAAAATACCTTATAAAAAACCAAAAATTTTTAAAAATAAAAAAACTAATTATAATTTATAAATACATAAAATATAATCTGTTGAATATTTTTATTTAAATAAATATTAAAATATATGATAAAATTCTCAAATGAAAATCAATTTAATAACTTAAATATAAAATATAAAATTAATATATTATTCGGTTTGACATTAAAATAAATATGTGTTAAAATTAAGCTAAATATTGTTATAGTGATAATCGTTAATTTATTTAACTATACAAGTTATATCGGATATCATAAATATTATTTACATCTCACAAAAATTAAAAAAATTTTTTTAATTTTTATTAAAAAAATAAAATTTTTGGAAATTTAAAAAATTAATATCAATGAATATATTTTTGTAATTTTAATTTAAAAGTAAACCAAAAAAATAAAATATTATTTTCAAAATTCAAAAAAAATATAATTAATCTTAAAAATATTTTGCAATTTATAATAAATATAAAATTTACCTATAAATATAGTATTTAGAAAGGTGTATTAAATTTAAAAAAATTAAATTTAGACTTAGATTAAGAATGATAAATTTTTTACCCAATAAAAATCGTAATTGGTTTATATTTATGCTTTTTTTCACTATAATAAATATTTATATTATTTTTTATGCAATGTCGGTATATCCCCGCAATAATATAGATGAAAAAATAATTATTACTTCTACAACTAATTTACTAAATGATTTAGTTAATCATTTAATAGGAAATGTTGATAAAAAGGAAAATCCAAAAAATAAAAAATATCAAAAAATTAATAATATTAAAAATTATGTTTTAATGGGTCCTGGAGTTGATCCTCATAATTATAAAATGAAACAATCCGATAGAATAGCTATAAAAAAAGCTAATTTAATTGTAACTAACGGATTACATTTAGAATCTAAAATGACAGACTCATTTTCTTTAATAGCTCCTAATTCTAATATATGGTCCGCTTCTCAAGCTATTAAAAATGATCAATTAATTATAGACGAAAAAACAGGTCAAAAAGATCCTCATATTTGGTTTAGTATCGATTTATGGCAACAAGTTTTAAAAAATCTAAAAGAACAATTGCAATCGAAATTATCTAAATCACAAGATCTCGAATCACTAGAAAATAATTTTAATTTATACCAAGAACAATTAAATTATTTAAAACAATATACTAAAAAAATTTTCGAAAATAGAGAAATTATACTAATTACAGCTCACGATGCCTTCTCTTATTTAGCTAAAGAAAATCAATTTAAAGGATTATATTCTATACAAGGAATATCAACACAAACCGAAACCTCTCCTCGTGATATCGAAAAAATAGCTAAAATTATAACAAAATACCAAGTAAAAGCTATTTTTATAGAATCATCAGTTCCACATAATTATCTTGATAGTTTAATAGAAGCGGTAAACAATTATAAACCCAATTTTAAAATAAAAATTAGTGACCAAGAATTATATTCAGATTCATTAGGTACCGAAGAAGATCCAAATTATAAACAATTACCAGACACAAATCAGTATTTTAAAATGTCTAGTTATATAGGTACTTTTTTACATAATATTGATATTATTAGTCAGGAGTTAAAATAAAATGAAAACACAAGAAATAGCTATTCAAATAAAAGATTTAACTGTTTCTTATCAATACCAAAAACCTGTTCTTTGGGATATAGATTTAGAAATTATAAAAGGTTCTTTTACCGCTATACTAGGTCCTAACGGAGCTGGCAAATCAACTTTAATTAAAACTTTAATAGAACTTATTCCAAAAATTTCAGGAGAAATTTTATTTTTCGGACAACCTTATAAAAATATACAAAAAAAAATAGTTTATGTACCGCAAAGAAATGAAGCTTACTGGAATTTCCCAACAACAGTTTTAGATATAGTTTTAATGGGAAGATATGGACATCTAGGATGGTTTAAAAGGCCAACTGAAAAAGATCAAAAAATCGCTATTCAAGCATTAAAACAAGTAGATATGTTAGATTTTAAAGAGCGTCAAATTTCAGAATTATCCGGAGGGCAACAACAAAGAATTTTTTTAGCAAGATCTTTAGCGCAACAAGGAGAAATTTATCTATTAGATGAACCTTTACAAGGTATTGATTTACAAACAGAAAAAAAAATAATTTCCATTTTGAAAACATTACAAAAAGAAGGAAAAACAATTATTTTAATACATCATGATTTAAATACAGTTAAAGAATATTTTGATCATATTGTTTTACTTAATTTATACAAAATAGCTAGCGGTAAAACTATAAAATGTTTTACATCTGATAATATTAATCGAACTTTTCAAAATACTCCAAAAGGACGGAAAATAAACGAAATATTATGAATATTACAGAATTTTGGAACTATACCAATATTAAACTCTTTACAGGAGCTGCTTTATTAGGTTGCGCTTCAGGAATCATAGGAATTATTATGATTTTACGCAAACAATGTTTGTTGGGTGATACTATTGCGCACACTATTTTACCTGGTATTGTAGTAATGTATTTATTAACTCAAAAAACAAATGAATGGGTTTTATGGATAGGCGCTATTATATCTTCAATCGTAGCTATAGGATTAATAGAATTAATTAAAAAATATTCCATTTTGCCAATAGACGCGATTTTATCGCTAATTTTATCTTCTTTATTTGGATTAGGTAATATTTTAATAGCTCTAGCTCAAAAAATATCTTCTAGCAATAAAATTGCCGTTTTAGAAAAATTTATATTAGGGCAAATAGCTCTTATTTCTTATAATAATGTTGTTTATATAACTATAATGACTATTATCACTAGCGTTATTATTATTTTTTTATGGAAAGAATTCAAAATATTTATTTTCGATTCTATATTTACTCGTAGTATTGGTTTTAATATTAAATTAATTAATTTTATTCTAAATATATTATTAATTAGCATTATTATAATTAGTTTGAAATTAATGGGGGTTATTTTAACTAGCTCATTTGTAACTTTACCCGGAATAATTTCTTTACAATTCAGTAATAAGCTTCATATTAACGCCATCTTATCAGCTATAATCACTGCTATCGTTAGCTTAATAGGTATTTTTGTTAGTTACCAAATACCAAATATACCTACAGGACCTATTATTATAATAATTACCGATATTTTAATCATAGCTACATTTTTATTATCACCAAAAAAAAGTTTAATAACTAAATACCTCCGACACAAAAAATATCTAAAAAATCTACAAAAATTCAAATCATTAATTAATATTTATTTAAAAAATACATGTAATAAAAAAATTAATTTAGAAAAATTTTTATTCCAACAAAAATATCTTATTTGTATAAATAAAAAAATTATGATTACTTCCAAAGGCGAAAAAATAATTCAAAAATTAATTAATAAGGAAATTTAAAATATGATGATAAAATATTTAAATCAAATCGCCAACAAATTTGAATGGGATGTATTTTTAATTTTAACTATAACTTCATTAGCTTTAGCTAGTTTAGGTATTTTTTTAGTATTAAAAAAAATGACTATGACAGTAGATGCTATTAGCCATACTGTATTATTAGGTATAGTAATAGCTTTTTTAATAACTGGCAATTTAGATTCACCATGGTTAATGGTAGGAGCTATTTTAATTGGATTAATTACTGTTATTTTAATAGAAATACTAAAAAAACATGCTCAAATTTCATCAGACGGAGCTATTAGCATAATTTTAACATTTTTATTTTCAATAGCTATTATTATAATTAGCAACTACACACGTAATGTACACATAGATACAGACGCAGTATTTTTAGGTAATGTAGAATTAATTAACCTAAAACAAATATATAAAATCCTACCAATTTTAATTATTAACCTAGTGTTTATTTTTTTATTTTTTAAAGAAATTAAAATTTTCATTTTTGATCCATGCTTATGTTCATTACTAGGTTTTTCGACAATAATTATTAATTACTTATTGATGACTTTAGTTTCTTTAACAGTAGTTGTTTGCTTCGATATCGTTGGTTCTATTATGGTAATAGCTTGTATGATAGGACCAGCTATGACTGCTATTCTTTTAACATCAACTTTGTGGTCGGGATTTTTATTATCTTTATGGATAAGTTTGATAAATACTAATTTAGGATATTTTTTAGGTATATTATGGGATATTCCTATAGCTAGTTTAATAGCCATTATTACTTTAATACATTTTTTATTAGTTTTAATTTTTGAACAAAGAAAAGGTATAATAACAACAATTATAAAAAATCATCAACAGAAAAAAAATTTTTTAATGTTAAATTTATTAATTCATTTGGAAAATCATCAAAATCAACCATTTAAACAACAATTAATAATTATACAAAAAGATTTAAAATGGAATAATAAAATTTTCAAACAATGTATAAAAAAAGCTTTTAAATATAATTATGTTGTACATAATTATGATAAAATCATCATTAGTCCTCTAGGAAAACATTTTATACAATCCCAAACCACAAGATAATAATTTACTTTACTTTAAAAACAAAAAATGTTAGAATGAAATCGTCCATAGATAAAATAATACTGAAGAATAAACATTTAACAAAAGGGGGACTATTTTTTTGTTGAAATTAATAAAAAATAGTATTTTATTCTTCTCAGTGAGTTTAACATGTCTATTAACCATTTTCACTATTAACAATTCTAAAATGTCTATAAAAGCTTATGATAAAGGTCAATATTTTGACCAAGTTGTATCTTCAGCTATAGATAAAAAGGAAAAAATTTTATCTTTAATGCAATATAATATAATAGAAGATAGCCAAGATCTACCATCGCATCCAGTTAAAATAGCAGCACAAACTTACATTAATTATATTTTCCAAGATGAATTTGGTGTTGAAGAATGGAAAGGATCAGAGACATTCGATCCATCATATAAAAGT
Source organism: Candidatus Phytoplasma australasiaticum subsp. ipomoeae (assembly GCF_024425275.1). Classification (NCBI taxonomy): domain Bacteria; kingdom Bacillati; phylum Mycoplasmatota; class Mollicutes; order Acholeplasmatales; family Acholeplasmataceae; genus Candidatus Phytoplasma; species Candidatus Phytoplasma australasiaticum. The sequence goes on along the minus strand of NZ_JALQCV010000002.1, from coordinate 108,145 downwards.
GATGATAATTTGCCAACAAACTATTATACAACTATATTACCTGATGAAATAAACAGAGAATTTATAACAGTATTATTTGCTCAAATAAAAACATCAGTAAGCAGTCAAGTAAGAGACGAAGTTATGAAATTTCTTACAACTCAATATATTAATGACCAAATAGTTCGCGCTATAAATTTCTTTTTAAACAAATAATTCAAATAAATAATTTTAAAAAAATTTAAATAAAACTATTTATAGTCTAAAAAGCTATAAATAGTTTTTA